>DASXBH010000133.1:0-5234 GCA_036491775.1 Candidatus Acidiferrum sp. | reverse complement strand
ATCATGCTTGCCATGATTTTGTGTGGGGCGTACCCGGCGTTGGCTCAGCGACCGGAGCAAGAGCATCCATCGCAGGAGAGTCACCCGGCGCAAGCGCCACCGTCGCATCAGCAGGCGCCGCCTAAAGCAAATCAGGGTCGCGTGCCGTCGCCTCCCCCAAAACGCGAAAGCCAGCCGCCTCGCCAGCCGGAAAATAATCAAGCCAATCGAAGCCCGATGCCGCAAGGAAACCGCGCAGATAACAACCGGCCGGTAGACCGGCAAGAAAATCGACCTGAGAGCCATCAGGGAGTGGAGACACGGCAAGAAAATGTACGGCCGCATGTAGACAATAACCAGTGGTATGGGCACGACCAAAACGATGCACGCTATCACGTAGCGCGTCCTTATGAGCACGGGCATTTTGCACATTACGGCCAGCAGTATCGCTACGGCGTCGAGCGAGTCGATCGGGATCATCACCGGTTCTGGTTTCCTGGCGGCTTTTACTGGCAGGTAGCGGACTGGGATTGGCCGGTGGCGGCGGATTGGTGCTGGAATTGTGGAGACGATTTTGTGGTGTATGAAGATCCGGATCATCCAGGCTGGTATCTGGTCTACAACGTGAATACCGGAGAGTACGTTCACGCGGAATACATGGGAAGTTAAGCGGCTGAGCGGCGTTTAGAAGTACTTAATCAACCAACAACAAATAGCTGACGGTTCCGATTGCAAGAAGTAGCGGCAGGAATTAGGCGCCCGGTCGTGGTGTGGACGATCGGTGAGTGCGTCTGGGGGCGAGGTGCAAGCTGGGGCGCCTGGTGAAGCGAGCCCCTCACAGGCGCAGTCTTTTTGGAAATTTCTTTTCCGGCCGACCCTGGGGTAGTAAATTCAAAAACGAAATGAGGAATCGCTCCATGAGAATGGCAGTCATCGCAGTGTTTGCAGTGGCTATGCTCGCAGGTGCAGTGCAGGCGCAAGCTCCCACGGTAACGTTGACCAACGGCTCCCAGCCGGTTCCGTTCTCTTGTAATACCTACCCGAATTACAATAACGAAGTGCTTTGTTACAACCTGACTTTGCGAGATGCGGAGGGGACAGCGCAAGGCATGCTGACTTTTTATGCGTACGTGAAGAGTGACGGCACATTTACCGGCGTAATTAATGAATACGATAATAGTGGAGCGCTGGTTTTTGCGTCGACGGATTGGACCGGGAAGAATGGTACCGGAAAGTTCGATGGAGACTTCACCGGGCCATTCAGCGCAAAGCTGCCGAGCGGGACGATCATCACGGGAACGCTGAATGAGACAGTAATCGCCGTGCAGCATCTCTATGGTGGCGGGCGCGGTGGAACGCACATGGTGACGAGCTACTACGTGCAAGGGGGAACGCTGAGCTACACGGAATAGCGAAGAGGTGCTCTGCTACCGAGACCTTTGCTTTATTCGGGAGAGGAACGCGATTCGCAGCAGTTGTTGGAAAGGGGCGGCTGAGCAGGCCGCCCTTTTTTATTTTGTGTGGATGTCGCGGCGAGAGTGAAGCGGGTACAATGGCGCCATTCTAAGTGTTCTCGTCGGGAGGGTACGATGGCGGGATTTTGCGGGAGTTGTGGCGCTCCGATTCGAGGGCCGTTCTGCGGGAAGTGTGGACAGCCGGTAGATCCTCCGCAGACGGTGACGCCACCGATTGCAACCGCTTCGGCCGCACCGTTGCCACAAGCGGTGAGTGCGGTGCCGCCTGCGGCGAAGAGTGGCGGGCTGGGGACGATCGTATTGGTGGTGGTGCTGGTTTTTGCGGTGGTTGCGGTGCTGGGGATTGGAGCGGCTTTGTACGGGTTGTACTGGGCGAAGAAAAAAGTGGAAACGTATTCAGCGGCGGTAAGCGGCGGCGGAAATGGCGAGCAGGTAGTGGTGGCGCATGGGAATAATTGCGCGTTGCTGTCTACGGCGGAATTGCAGAAGTTGTTGGGTGTAACGATCGAACGAAGCGAAGAGATTGAAGAAGAGAACAAGCCGGGGTGCGCGTATTTTACGAATGCGGCGGGATTCGTTACTCTGCGGAAAATGGCGGTTGAACAATCGAAGCGCGATGCGGCTCGCGCCCAGAAACACCCGGCGGCAAAGATGGATAATCCCCTGGAGCTATTGAAGGATACGAAAGACCTTGAAGGAGCGATTAAAGCGCTCAGCATGCAGTTGCCGGGGAAGGACAACCAGGTTTTCTCGTTCACGGTGGACCGCAGTGCAGACAGCGGAAGTTGGACAGCGATGAAAACTACGATGTCGGTGGTGCCGGGCTTTGAAGAGGTGTCTGGGGTGGGCGACCACGCGATGATCGGCACGTTTGGGCACGCGTTCTATGCGGCGAAAGGGAATACGATGATTTACTTGAATACCTTGTACGTGCCGGATGCGAGCAGTCGCGGGGCGGAGATTGCGCGGCGAATTCTAGGCCACATGTAGGGTGGTGTGGAAACTTGAGAGGACGGCAAAACGCGAGAGCGCAACGAGCCCCCGAGAGTTACAAATCCAAGAGGAGATCCAGGAACAGCAGTGCCACGGAATGCCGTAGAGGTGGTGGGTGAGCGGTATCTGTAGGTTGAGAAGTAAAAGGGGCGGCTGTTGAGGCCGCCCCTTTTGTTGGATTGAGATTCTGGGCTTGCTGGAAATCTTAGTACATGCCGCCCATGCCGCCCGGTCCACCCGGACCGCCGGCACCTGCGGCTGACTTCTTGTCGTCTTCCTTGAGTTCCGCCACCAGAGCTTCGGTGGTGAGCATCAGGCCGGCGATGGAAGCAGCATTCTGCAGTGCCAAACGGGTAACTTTGGCGGGGTCGATAACGCCAGCCTTAACGAGGTCGACGTATTCGCCAGTGTCCGCGTTGAAGCCGAAGTGATCGTCCTTGGAATCGCGAATCTTGCCGATCACCACAGCGCCTTCAAAGCCGGCGTTGAGAGCGATCTGACGAGCAGGCTCTTCCAATGCGCGCTTGACGATGCCGATGCCGACTTGCTCATCGCCTTCCGCCTTGATCTTGTCGAGGGCTGGAAGTGCGCGGAGCAGAGCAGCGCCGCCGCCGGGAACGATACCTTCCTCAACGGCCGCACGGGTGGCATGCATGGCGTCTTCGACGCGGGCTTTCTTTTCTTTGAGTTCGGTTTCGGTGGCTGCGCCGACTTTAATAACGGCAACGCCGCCGACCAGCTTGGCCAACCGCTCTTGCAGCTTCTCGCGGTCGTAGTCGCTGGTGGTCATTTCGACCTGTTGACGGATCTGCTTGACGCGGCCTTCGATTTCGCTGGGCTTGCCGGAACCTTCGACGATGGTGGTGTTGTCCTTGTCGATGGTGACTTTCTTGGCTTTGCCGAGGTCTTCGATTTTCACGTTTTCGATCTTGATACCGAGATCTTCGGTGATGGCCTTACCGCCGGTCAACACTGCGATGTCCTCGAGCATGGCCTTGCGGCGATCGCCAAAGCCAGGAGCCTTGACGGCAGCGCACTGCAAGGTGCCGCGCAACTTGTTTACTACGAGGGTGGCGAGGGCTTCGCCTTCGACGTCTTCCGCGACGATGATGAGGGGCTTGCCGAGCTTGGCGATCTGTTCGAGCAAGGGGAGCAGGTCCTTCATGGAGCTGATCTTCTTCTCGTGGATGAGGATCAGCGCGTTTTCCATGATGCATTCCATGCGCTCGGGATCGGTGATGAAGTAGGGGGAGAGGTAGCCGCGATCGAACTGCATACCTTCGACGACTTCGAGCGTGGTTTCCATGGTGCGGGATTCTTCCACGGTGATGACGCCGTCTTTGCCAACCTTCTTCATCGCCTCGGCGATGATGCCGCCGATTTGCTTGTCGTTGTTGGCGGAAATGGTGCCAACCTGAGCGATCATGTCGCCCTTGACGTCTTTGTGGAGCTTCTTGATTTCTTCGATGGCAACTTCAACGGCCTTGTCGATGCCGCGCTTGAGAGCGGTGGGGCTGGCGCCGGCAGCAACGGTCTTCACGCCTTCGCGGAAGATGGCCTGAGCCAGAACGGTGGCGGTGGTGGTACCATCGCCGGCCACGTCGCTGGTCTTGGAAGCCACTTCACGAACCATCTGAGCGCCCATGTTCTCGAGGGGGTCGCGCAGTTCGATTTCTTTTGCTACGGTAACGCCGTCCTTGGTGATGATGGGGGCGCCGAACTTCTTTTCGATAACCGCATTGCGGCCCTTGGGGCCGAGGGTAATCTTAACTGCATCCGCAAGAGCATTCACGCCGCGCAAAATAGCCTGGCGCGATGCTTCTCCGGTAACAATCTGCTTCGCCATTGCTTAATTCCTCCTAAGAATTTGCTGCTAAGTCTGGGACTTTTACTGAATCTCGCCGGCAGTCGAAGCCAGCATTTTTGTTTCCTGGTATCAGATATCGGATATCAGGCAGCTACATCGCAATACTTGAATATGGGACCTGGTTACTTCTTTGCTGCTTTGGCCGCGCCGCCCAGCTTCGCGAGAATTTCTTCTTCGCGGAGGATGAGAAGCTCTTCGCCCTGGATGGCGATTTCCGAGCCACTGTACTTGCCGAAGAGCACGCGATCGCCAACGTTTACGTCTAGAGGAATCCGTTCGCCCTTCTCGCGCTTGCCCGCACCGACGGCAATGACTTCGCCCTCTTGAGGCTTCTCTTTCGCGGAGTCGGGGATGATGATCCCGCCCTTCACAGTTTCCTTCTCTTCAATACGCTTCACGATGACACGGTCGTGGAGCGGTGTCAGATTGACTGCCATCTTGAACAACCTCCATTGTTGAACTAACAGCTAGGTGAGACTTGAAGCTATGGTGCGGAGTGAAAAAGCCTAAAGCCGATTAGCACTCCTTGCAGCCGACTGCTAATATAGCAAGAAATCGCATTCAGTCAAGCGTTTTCCTTACGATTTGAGTGGGACGCGCGCAGATATCCTCGGGTACATGCGATGATAAGCCTATTATTATCAATGCCATGAATATGCAAGAATTTTCTTGCACTTGGTATTTGCCCTGCTTTCGCTGTCGGAATAGACTGGGCTGCCAAGCTGACGTGCGCGCACTTCTCTATCTCCGACTTGTTTATCTAACTGCTGGAACGCTGCTGGCATTTTTCTGGATGGTGGTGATTCTGGGTCACCGGCGGCAGAGAAACCTGGAGCGAGTATTCTTTTTTCTGTGTCTGGCGCTGGTGAGTTTCTTCGGGTGCCGGTTGCTGGCGCTGAACGCACGCCTTTATTACGGAG
>DASXBH010000132.1:0-2891 GCA_036491775.1 Candidatus Acidiferrum sp. | reverse complement strand
GGAGCAGCGCGGGAATACCTAATTGGCGTAAGCGAAAGGCGCAAGCCAGGCCAGTTATGCCGGCGCCGATAACGATCGCTTTATAGATGTGCCCCATCCGCAGTAGATTTTATCAAAGGGAACGCAGCAGGGTTGAAGATGAGTGAGGATTCGAGAACGGGGATGGTGGAGATCCTTCGCTGCGCTCAGGCTGACAACTGGTGACGTGTCGCGATAATGCAGAGAGCTCAGGGCAGAGATGGCTGGTTGGCTAGCTTCGAATCTTGTTGAGAGGGTGATTTGGAATCGTTGGTAGAGTTCGTTTCAAAATATGCGTCACGCGCGGAAGAGGTCGCGGTGCGATACCGTCGCGGCTACCGCATGGAAAGCTGGAGCTACGCGCGCGTTGCGCAGGAAGGGAATCGGGTGGCTCGCGAGCTGGAATGTCGTGGGGTGAACAAAGGCGATGCGGTGCTGCTGTGGGGAGAGAACTCGCCGGAATGGATCGCCGTGTTTCTTGGATGCCTGCTGCGTGGCGTGGTGATCGTGCCGATCGATCATGGATCTACAGCAGAATTCGCATCGCGGATTGCAAATGAGGTGAAGACCAGGGTGGTGTTTCGTTCGAAGGCGGCTCCGGACCCGCAACCCGGGGCGGCATCGATCGTTTTGGAGTCACTGTTTGAAATTGTCGCGCGGCATGATGGTTCGGCGTATGCTGCTCCAGTTTTGTCACGCAAAGACACGCTAGAGATTATTTTCACATCTGGGACGACTGCGGAGCCGCGCGGGGTGGTGCTAACGCACGGCAATGTTCTGGCAAATATCGAGCCACTGGAGCACGAAATTGGCAAATACCTGCGCTACGAGCGCTTGGTTCATCCTTTGCGGTTTCTGAACCTGCTACCGCTCAGCCACGTGTTCGGGCAGATGTTGGGGATATTTATTCCGCCGCTTTTGGCGGGCACGGTGGTGTTTCCCGGATCGCTCAAGCCGACGGAATTGATCGACGCGATGCGACGTGAACGTATCTCTCTATTAGTCGCGGTGCCGCGGTTTATCGAATCTTTGCAGCGAGAAATCCAGCGGCAAGTGGAGCGCGAGGGCCGATTGGGAAAATTCGAGAAAGACTTTGCGCTTGCCGAGAAAGAACATTTTCTCCGTCGCTGGTGGCGGTTTCGGCGAATCCATTCGCGTGTCGGCTGGAAATTCTGGGCGTTCATTTCTGGTGGGGCGGCACTGTCGGAGAGTACCGAGGTGTTCTGGAACCGACTGGGCTATGCGGTGATTCAGGGATACGGAATGACGGAGACTACTTCGCTGATCAGCCTGAATCATCCCTTTCATTCCGTGAAAGGTTCGATTGGGCAAGTTTTCCCCGGTATGGAAGTCCGGGTTGACGAGCACGGCGAAATCCTGGTGCGTGGGGAGAATGTTGCGGCCGCGTATCGCCAGCGCGATCAGGTGGAAGCGGTGGCCGAGCCGGACGGCTGGTTCCGCACTGGCGATTTAGCGGAAGCCGACGAGACGGGGCGGCTGTATTTCAAAGGCCGCAGAAAAAACGTGATGGTTACGGCGGCTGGGATGAATGTGTATCCCGAAGATTTGGAGAAAGCGATCCGCCGCGAAGCAGGGGTGAAGGATTGCGTGGTTATCGGACTTGATCGAGACGGCAATGAAGAAGCGTGTGCGGTGTTGTTGCTGGATGGTGCGCAGCACAGGCCGGCCGAAATCATTGAGAATGCCAATCGGTGCCTCGCGGAGTATCAGAGGGTTCGTGAGTGGTTCGTGTGGAGTGAGCCCGATTTTCCGCGTACGCCTACACAGAAGCCGATGCTTCCGCGCATTCGTGAAGTGGTGCGAAACGACAAGCTCGCGAAATCGCCACCTGCGCAGACACAAAATGGCAATGGCGGGCTGGCAGGTTTGATCACGCAAATCACCGGGCGCAGCGTCCGAGCTGATTCTGAAAACGCGGCGCTCGAGGCTGACCTGCAAATGAGTTCGCTCGATCGTGTGGAATTGATGAGCGCCCTGGAAGATCGCTATCAGACCGATCTTAGCGAGGTACGGTTCAGCGAAGCGGCGACGATTGGACAGTTGGAGAAGCTGGTGAGCGGGTCGCGGTCTTCCACCGCTCAACACGCTTATCCGAAATGGCCACAGCATTGGCTCACGACACTATTTCGGCTTACCGTTTATTATCTTCTCGCCTGGCCCGCCACGTATCTCATGGCTGCGCCGCGCATTCGCGGGCGAGAAAATCTTCGCGGACTGCGCGGACCGGCGTTGGTGGTTGCCAACCATGTTACCTACCTGGATATCGCGTGGGTGCTTCCGGCACTTCCGGCGCGTTTTCGAAACCGACTGGCAACGGCGATGCGCGGAGAAAGACTGGCGGAAATGCGGCACCCGCCGAAAGAGATGAGCTTTGTTGGACGATTCAGGGAACGGCTCGACTACTTCCTGGCCTTGTCGCTTTTCAACGTGTTTCCGCTGCCCCGAGAGGGTGGGTTTTTGAAGAGTTTTTCTTTCGCGGGCGATCTGGCCGATCGCGGATGGAACATTTTAATTTTTCCAGAGGGCCAAACCACGGAAGATGGAAAGATGACAAAATTTCGATCAGGGATTGGCCTGTTGGCAAAGCAACTAAATCTGCCGATTATTCCGATGCGTTTTTCGGGATTGTTCGATCTCAAACAGCAAAATAAAATTGTGACGCGCCCTGGGCATGTTCAAGTGAGGATTGGAGAAGTGGTTCGCTTTTCAGCGGATCAGGATGCCAAAGAGATCGCGGAAGAACTGGAAAGGCGTGTTGCCGCGCTTTAGTCCGCTTGCGATTGCTGGCTTCGGCGAGCTGCAGGAAAGATACGCACCAGCAGGAAGAGCAAAAGCAACGCGGACAGAATTGC
>DASXBH010000131.1:0-5480 GCA_036491775.1 Candidatus Acidiferrum sp. | reverse complement strand
ACCATGGTTTCTAGGTGGGTTGGCGGCACTGGGGATTCCGGTCTTTTTGCATCTGCTTCGACACCACCGGGCCACGCCGCGGCCGGTAGGCTCGCTGATGTTCTTCGAGCGAGGCACGCAGAGTTCGACGCGGTACCGGCGGCTCAAACATCTGGTTTTGTTCGCGCTGCGATTTGCCCTGGTGCTGCTGGTGGTACTCGCATTTGCCAATCCCTTTGTGCAGCGTGCGGCGGCGGACGCGAACGGGCGGCTGCTTTTGATCGTATTGGATAACTCGTTCAGCATGCGCGCCGGCACGCGGTTCACGGACGCTAAGCGGGAGGCACTGGCCGTTCTGAAAGCGAAACCGCATGCGCAGAAAGCGCAGATCATGACTCTCGGCGGGGAGTTCCGGGTGTTGACACAAGCAATCGCTGAGGAGACACAACTGCAAGCGGCCCTCGAGAGCATACAGCCCTCAGACGGGCGGGCGAATTTTGGCGAACTGGGCCGCGCCATACGGCAACTGTCAGAGACGGTGCGTGGGCCGATCGATCTTCACTTGTTCAGCGATATGCAACGCACGGCGATGCCTGCAAACTTCGCCGACATGGTTGTACCGAACAACGTGACGCTATTGTTGCAACCTGTCGTGAAGGGTGCGGCACCGCCGAACTGGGCCGTGGAGAGCGTGGAGGCTCCAGCGGTTTTGTCCGATCCGAAAGATCCCAAACGCTCCCGGGTAAAAGCAGTGGTTGCAGGGTTCGGCACTCCGGAAGTTTCGAAGATGGTCACGCTGGTCGTAAACGGCAAAGTCATTACCACGCGCAAGGTGAATGTGCCAGCGAACGGTCGCACAATCGTCGAGTTTGCGCCGCTCGATGTGGGATACGGCTTCAACCGCTGCGAGGTGCGGATCGAGGGCGGGGACGCTTTCCCGGCCGATGATGCGAGCGTGTTTGCCGTGCGCCGCTCGGACCCGGAGCGCGTTCTGTTCGTTCACGCTGGTGGTGAGACGCGTTCGGCGCTCTACTTTGGGTCTGCGTTGGAAGCAGCGGCGCAGGGCGCGTTTGTGTTGCAGTCCGTAGCTGCGGAGCAGGCCACGGACCTCGATCCATCGAAGTACGCCTTCGTGGTGCTCTCGGATGCTGTCATGCTTCCGTCAATTTTCGAACATGCGCTTGCACAGTATGTAGCGAAGGGCGGTAGCGTGCTGATTTCGCTGGGCACCGCCGCGGCGCACACTGCGCGGATTCCGCTCTGGGACGGCGCTGTCAAAGACGTGCACGAGTATGCGCGTGCGGGCAATCCGGCCAGCGTTGGCCAGGTGGATTTCAGCTATCCCGCGCTTGCGCAAGAGCAGCCGGGGCACGATAACGGCGGATGGGCGGATGTTAGATTTTTTTACGCAGCGGTGGTGGACGTAGGCCAATCGCGCGTGGCGGCACGGCTCGCGGACGGCACACCTCTTCTGGTCGACAAGCAATTGGGCGAAGGGCACGTAGTGCTGCTCACGTCGGGGCTTGAGAATCTGACCAATGACTTGCCTCTTCATCCAGTGTTTGTCGCTTTTGTGGACCGGACGGCGCGATATCTCTCGGGCAGCGAACGTCTAAGTGGGTCGAGACTGGTGGATTCGTTCGTGCAACTGCGTTCTGCGGGTGAACCTGTTGGTGCGGCAACGAGCATCGAAGTAATTGATCCTGATGGTCGAAGGCCGCTTTCGCTGACCGAGGCGCGAACGGTGCAGTCGTTCCGTCTGGAACGCGCGGGATTCTATCAGATTCGCTTCGCGAATGGACACAACGCGGTCATCGCCGTGAATCCTGACCGGCGGGAATCGGACTTGGAACCATTGGCCGAAGATGTCCAGCAACTTTGGAGTGGAAGTTCCCAAGGCGGCGGTTCGCAGACGGCCTCCACAGCGCCGGTGGAAGCGACTTATAGGGCCATCAGCCTATGGTGGTACGTAATGCTGCTTGCGTTACTGGTCGCGCTAGCAGAGATGGTTTTTGCCAGCGGCTACATGGGCACGCCGCGGGAGGAAGTATGAGCTACCACAGCGAGCTCAGTTCATATATTGCGAAGCTGCAGAAAAGATTGCGGCTGGGCACGTGGCTGCGCGGCGCAGCTATCTTTGCTGGAACCGCGCTCGCTGTCACTGTCTTGCTGGTGCTGCTGCTCAACCGTTTTGCTTTTCCGGCGCACGGCGTCACAGCGGCACGACTGACGATCTTCGTCGCACTTTCCGCGGTCGCGGTGTTCGGCATCGCTATCCCATTCGTCCGGGTGACCACAGGGTGGGCGGTGCGTAACGCCGAAGCTGCGAATCCTACCTTGGAGCAGCGACTGACGACGTTCCAAGAGCGGGCCAGCAAGACTGACGATCCATTCCTGGAACTATTAGCGGCCGATACGCTGGTGCGCGCGCGCGACACGCAACCATCGTCACTGGTTCCGGATAACCGTCTATTCGCTCTCGGCGGCGCAGGGTTATCTTGTCTTGCGGTGCTGGTGTGGATGATCGCCGCTGGGCCGGGCTATCTCGGCTATGGAGCTTCCTTGCTTTGGACGAACGCGAACGCGGCTCCCCTGTATGCAATCTCAGTTACTCCGGGGGACGTCACCGTGCGGCGGAACAGCGATCAGTTGATTACAGCGCATGTCACGCGCTTACGGCCGGGCAAGGCACAAGTGTTCGCGCGGTATCAGAGTTCCAAGGTTTGGGAACCCGCTGCAATGCAGGCCGCACCCGACTCCGGCGGCGGCGCGAACTACCAATTCGTTTTCGCGGGGCTGCCGGAAAACGTCGAATATTACGTAGGTGCGGGCCCGCTCGTGTCTTCGCACTTCAAAGTGCGCGTGGTGGATCTTCCATCCGTTAAGGACATCCGCGTCACTTACCACTATCCGAAGTGGACTGGGATGAAGGCCGCGACCGAGGAAAATTCCGGCGATTTGCGCGCAATCGAAGGGACAGACGCCGCCATTGAAGTAACGATGGATCGCCCGTTAAAGGATGGCCAATTCACATTGGACAACGGCCAAACCATTCCTCTTACGAGCGGCGTGGGCAACACGTACAAGGGCTCAATCCATTTGGAGAAGGACGGCGCATACCATTTAGCCCAGACGGACCAAGGACAGCAAGTGCGGCTCTCGGAAGACTTTTTCATCGCAACAGAGAAGGGCTTGCCGCCGGAGATTTCGATCGACCGGCCTGGTGGCGACTACCGGGCCAGCCCGATCGAGGAGGTAACGGTGGGCGTGAAGGCCGCCGACCAGTTCGGCCTGCATGAAGTTCACCTTCATTATTCCGTGAATGGTGGGCCGAACCGCGATGTGGATTTGCTCAAAACGCCTGGTGCAAAAAGCGCTGATGGCTCCTATACGCTTCCGCTGGAGGACTACAAGTTGGTACCCGGTGATCTGGTAAGCCTCTACGCCACTGCCAGAGATGGCCATAGTGAAGCGCGCACCGACATTGCGTTCATTCAAGTCGAACCTTTTGAACGCGAGTTTTCGCAATCGCAACAAAGCGGCGGCGGCGCGGGTGGAGGCGGGCAAGCGAACAACCAGACTGAAATTTCAAAGCGCGAAAAGGAACTGATTGCCGCCACCTGGAAGCAGCAAAACGACAAGAGCGCCACTCCCAAAGATGCGGAGGCAGCCGGACAGTTCCTCTCTGACGCGCAGGACAAGCTCCGCAATCAGGTCGCGGCGCTCTCGATCCGTATGCAGAGCCGCGATATCTCCCAGGCCAACCAGGAATTCACCGATTTCGATAAGGACATGCAGGATGCCGCCGCGGCCATGGCGCCTTCGGCCGAAAAGTTGAAGGGCATGAAGTGGAAGGATGCGATTCCATTGGAACAGAAAGCGCTTCAGGCGTTGCTCCGAGCCGAAGCGACTTTCCGGAAAATCGAGGTGGCCTTCGGGCAACAGGGAGGCGCTGGAGGAAGCGGTGGCAATGCGGGGCGCGACTTGGCGAGTCTCTTCGACCTGGAATTGGACACAGAAAAAAATCAGTATGAGACGGCACAGACCGCGTCCCCAGCCCAGCAGCATGAGAAAGACGTGGAGGACGCGCTCGAAAGACTCGATGCGCTGGCCAAACGCCAGGAAGATTTGGCCAACCAGCAACACAACTCTCAGCAGAGCTTCCAGGAGCGCTGGCAACAGGAAATGCTACGGCGCGAAGCAGAACAGTTGCAGCGCCAATTGGAACAACTGGCGCGAAACGGCCAGCAGGGCTCTAACGGATCAGAGCAGGATTCGCAGCAGAACTCCAATTCGCAGAATGGTTCGCAATCATCGCGCCAACAATCCGGTAGCCCATCTTCGCGATCGTCGGCAGGCGCAAGCGGAGACCGGCGCATCGAGCAAGCGCTTAAACGTTTGCAACAAGCCACCGACGATATGAAGCGCAACGCCAACCCGAAACAGAGTACCGCCGGGCAGCAGGCAGCGGACGAGTTGCGCAAGGCGTCGAGTCTGATGGCTGGCACGCAACAGCAGCTGGCCTCGGGTAAGGTAGGCGATCTTTCTCGCGAGGCCGACCGTTTGACGCAGGAGGAACGCGCGCAAGCGGACCGGATCAACAAGTTTGCGGGTCAACAGTCCGACCCTAATGGGACGAATCTGGACGGTATGTTGGGACATGTTCACGATCGCGATCGGCTGGCGAAGGACCGGCAGCAACTCTCTGATGACCTGTCAAAGTTGCAGAGAAACGTTCGCGAAGCTGCACGTGAAATGACTTCGGCTCAACCAGGTGTTGCTCAAAAGCTGCGCGACGCGCTGACCCAGATGGACGAGTCTGACCTTGACAATCGCGTGCAAAGAACCGCGGACTGGTTGCGAAGGGGGATCAATCCGAATGCAAACGGAACGGAAAGCGAAATCGCGCAAGGTCTCGCGAAACTGAATCAGGAGCTGCAGAAGGCACAGCAAAAGGTGGATCAGGGCGGCCCGGCACAGCGAGACATAGACAAGCGCGGAGAAACAACCGCGCTCGATCAAGTTGAAGGCTTGCGTAAACAGCTGGAAGCCATGGCCCCGTCGCAAAACGGCCAAGGCGGCGGACAGCAGGCACAGAATCGCGCCGGCCAAAGCGCCGATGCCCGTAGCGGCGGCGGCCACAATTCGGATGGCACCGCGTGGAACAACCTCAACACCGGCAATAATCGCTATGACCAGCAGGGCCAGACAACTGCACCCCCGGACAGTTCCGGCAATCCCGCCGACACCGAACGCACCTTTCGGCAGAGCATGCGCGCGTTGAATCAACTGCGACAGATGGTCCGGGATGATCCAGAGGCTGCAAAAGAGGTGGCGGAACTAGCGCGCCAACTGCAGTCGCTCGATCCGAGCCGCTTTCCGGGCAATCCAGCTATGCTGGAGCAAATGCATCGTGAAGTGCTCAGCTCCGTCGACAGGCTTGAGCTAAAGTTACAACACGATGCAGCCGCCACGCAGGCCCGCACAGGAAAGTCTTCCGC
>DASXBH010000130.1:0-34070 GCA_036491775.1 Candidatus Acidiferrum sp. | reverse complement strand
ATCGACACACCCATCAGCGAAAGTGCCATCATCGGTGCAGCCTGCGGCATGAGTTACCTCGGCCTGCGCCCTGTCGCCGAGATGCAGTTCATCGATTTCATCGCCTGCTGCTTCAACCAACTCACCAACTTCGTCGCCAAGGGTCACTATCTCTGGAACGCTCCCGCTCCCATGGTCGTTCGAGGTCCTTCCGGCGGGGGCGTGCATGGAGGCCCGTTCCACTCTGCGAATCCCGAAATGTATTTCCTGCACACGCCGGGTCTGAAAATCGTATATCCCTCTACGCCCTACGATGCAAAAGGCCTGATGAAAGCCAGTATTCGCGATAACAATCCGGTGCTCTTCTTCGAACACAAATTCCTCTACCGCCGCATCAAGGAAGAAATTCCCGCAGACGATTACATTGTGCCTCTTGGCAAAGCCGTGGTCCGCCGCGAAGGCAAACATCTCACCATTCTTTCTTACGCCGCCATGATGCACACCTCACTCGAAGCCGCGGACGCTCTGGCCAAAGAAGGCATCGAAGCCGAAGTCATCGACCTGCGCACCCTTCTCCCGCTCGACGAAGAAACGATTCTCCAGTCCGTGAAGAAAACCAACAAATGCCTGGTTGTTCACGAAGACACCAAAACCGGCGGCATCGCCGGCGAAATCGCGGCCATTCTCAGCGAAAAAGCCTTTCACGATCTGGATGGCCCGCTCGTCCGGGTCACCTCGCTCGACACTCCGGTGCCTTACGCGCCCACGCTTGAAGAAGCCTTTTTGCCCAATGCTCAAAAAGTTTTTACTGCCGCCAAGGAGCTTGCTCACTTCTAAGGCACCGGACCCAAGTCGTCAGTGCCTCATTGAACGCAACATCTCATTTTTCCTCACCCCTGCCGAACCCTCCATCTAGAATCACATATTGGTAATCACCTGCGCGGGTGTACGAACCTGGTTACTGTTGATCCTTGCCGCGCCGCTCCTTTCTGCCAGGTTTGTTTCGGTTGTCGGTCCCTTGCAAGGAGGAACGATGGGGATGCGATTCGCAAACCTTTCCGCTAGCGTTCTTTTATTCTCCTTAGTTTTTTCCAGTTCTACGATGGCCGGCCCAGTGGGCGCCTCGATCTCGGGGAAAGTTACCCTCAATGGAGCTGCCCCTAAACCCAAGCCGCTGGACCTTTCCAAGGAGCCGGACTGCGTCAAGATGCACGCCTCGCAGCCGTTGTTACCGGAAAATGTTGTCGTGGGTTCAGACAACGGCCTGCGCAATGTCGTCGTTTATGTTTCTGCAGGCGCGCCCTCGTCTACTGCGCTTCCGGTGGCGCCCGCCATTTTCGATCAGCAGAACTGTCACTACGCTACTCACGTCCTCGCTTTCCGCGCCGGCCAGGAAGTTACCATCTCCAATCACGATCCTTTCTCGCACAACATCCATCCGCTGGCTAAAATCAATCGCGAGTGGAATAAGATTCAGCCGGCCGGGACTCCGCCGTTCTCCTATGCCTACGATCAAGAAGAATTCATTCCGGTGAAGTGCAACATCCATCCCTGGATGCAGGGCTACTTCGCCGTTCTGAAAACTGGCTTCTTCGCCGTCACCGACCAGGATGGCGGCTTCACCCTCCCTGAATTGCCGCCCGGCCATTACACCCTGACTGCCTGGCACGAAACCTACGGTACCCGCACCCAGGAAATCACCGTCACCGGTTCTCAGGGGCAGACTGTCAACTTCTCTTTTACCGCCAAACCCTGAAACTTTTTCCGCATACCGGTTGGCACGCTTCCGGAACGCTTCTGGAGCCTCGCACTTTCCGTCTCGCGGCGTTTCCCTGTAAACTAGTGTGGTTGACTTCCATCCGCCGAGCGGCCAAGAGTGCCTCGGATCCCGGAAGTTCCACAGCGCAAGGAGAACACTCTCATGGCAGTTGATGTGGTTATGCCCCAGATGGGCGAAAGCATTTTCGAAGGCACCATTACCAAGTGGCTCAAAAAACCCGGCGACAAAGTCGAACGCGACGAGCCGCTGTTTGAAATCTCCACCGATAAAGTTGACGCCGAAATTCCTTCTCCCTCTGCCGGCGTGTTGAAAGAAATCAAAATTCCCGAAGGCCAGACCGTTCCCATTCAAACCATTGTCGCGGTCATTGATGGAGCCGCATCTCCCGCCGCATCCGCCTCTGCTCCCACTCCTGCCGTGCCTGCTCCGGCCAAACCCGCCGCGGCAGCACCGGCTCCCAGTACACCGGTACCCGCGCCAACTAAAGCCACCGCACCTCCTCCGGCGCCAGCGCAAAGCGCGCCTGCTCCCGCCTCTTCCTCGTCGAGCTCTTCGGGCACGGAACGCATCCACTCGTCTCCGCTGGTCCGTCGCCTCGCCAAAGAACACGGCGTCGATCTTTCCTCCGTTGAGGGCACCGGCGCGGGCGGTCGCATCACCAAGCAGGACATCGAAGCCGCCATCGCGGAAAGTTCGAGTTCCGGCGACGCGTCCGTACAAGAGGCCCAAGTCGCTCCTCCTACGTCATCCACGGCTGCGCGTCCCACTCCGCCGCCTCCCGCACCGGCTCCGTCGGCTAGCTCCGGTAGTCCTGCCGCGCACGGCACGCAATATGTTCCGGCGCTGCAGCTCGGCGTTCCTCGCGAACGCATTTACTTCGGCAATTACGAAGTACAGCCGCTCAGCGTCATGCGCCAGAAAATCGCCGAGCACATGGTCGCCTCCAAGCATGTTTCGCCGCACGTCTACTCCGTCGACGAAATCGATATGACCAAAATCGCCGCGATTCGCGCTAAGGCCAAAGACGAATTCGAAAAACGCTATGAGACCAAGCTCACCTATATGCCCTTCTTCGTGAAGGCCGCAGTCGCCGGCCTGCGTGCGTATCCCACGCTTAACGCGTCGCTTGATGGCACCAACATCGTCTTCCATAAGGAAATCAATATTGGCATGGCCGTGGCCCTCGATTGGGGACTCATCGTTCCGGTCATCAAGAACGCCGACGAAAAAAATCTGCTCGGCATCCAGCGCAACCTGAATGACCTGGCAGAACGTGCCCGCAGCAAGAAACTCAAGCCGGAAGAAGTTCAGGAGGGCACCTTCTCGATCACCAATCCGGGTGTCTTTGGGGGACTCTTTGGCCTCCCGGTCATCAGCCAGCCAAACGTAGGCATTCTCGGCCTTGGGGCCATCGAAAAGCGTCCGGTGGTCATCAACGATTCCATCGCCATCCGATCCATGTGCTACGTCACCCTCAGCTACGATCATCGCGTAGTGGATGGCGCTGTCGCCCACCAGTTCCTCCACAAAGTCAAAGAGACTTTGGAAAACTGGTCTGAGCCATTGGTCTAATCCGCTCCACAACATTTCGAAGGCGATGAGGCGCATTTTTCAGCGCCTCATTTTTTTGTACCACCTCTCGAAAAGTTTGCAGGCCACTGACGCAGCCATGACCTATATTTTCCCGGCTGCGTCTGTCACCAAACTATCGTTTTCCTTAATGTGACGATCGATGCTTTGAGATGATTCGAAACGTCTCTTTGGGTATGCTGATGTTTCGTGGTTTCGAACCGTTCCGAATGGCTCGGCCAACCAAGTGCCGACAAAAGCTATCAGGATTTATATGGATATTGGCTCTGTAGAAACTGTGACTTCGACCGCTCTCGACTGGGCGCATCCCTTGGTGCGGGAGTGGTTCCTCCGCAAGTTTGGGAGCCCGACGGAACCCCAGCATCAAGGTTGGCCGTCCATTTTCGCTGGAAAAACCACGCTTATCTCCGCCCCAACCGGGTCGGGCAAGACGTTGGCCGCCTTTCTCGCTTGTATCGATCGCCTAGTGCGCAAATCGCTTGCAGGGGAACTCCGGGATGAAACGCAGGTTCTGTATGTTTCACCTTTGAAGGCGCTGGGAAACGACATTCAGAAAAATTTGGAGCTGCCGCTTGGAGAAATATTACAACTCGCCGGCGAGCGTGGGCTGATGATGCCGGTGATTCGCACCGCGGTTCGCACCGGCGACACGTTGATGAAGGAGCGGCGCGCCATGTTGCAACAGCCGCCGCACATCCTGGTGACCACTCCCGAGTCGCTCTATATATTGCTGACTGCCGGAAAGAGCCGCGAAATTCTCAGGACGGTCGAGACGGTGATCGTCGACGAAATCCACGCGGTCGCCGATGACAAGCGCGGAACCCACCTGGCGCTGTCTCTGGAGCGCTTGGACGCGTTGACCAACAAACTCCCGCTGCGCATTGGACTTTCCGCCACGCAGAAACCCATTGAATTGGTCGCAAATTTCTTGGCGGGAAGCGCGAGGCCTGATCCCGTTGTGGTGCAAATTGGACATCAGCGGGAAGTCGATATAGCCATCGAAGTTCCCAAAAGCGAATTGGGTCCCGTCACTTCGCATGAACTTTGGGACGAGACGTACGATCGAATCGCCGCACTGGTTCAGGAGCATCGCTCGACCCTTATTTTCGTAAATACCCGCCGTCTGGCCGAGCGCGTGGCGCATCATCTCGCCGAGCGATTGGGTGTGGACGCAGTAGCCACTCACCACGGCAGCCTTTCGCGCAAGCTACGGCTCGGCGCGGAAAACAAATTGAAGGCCGGCGAAATCAAGGCACTCGTAGCTACCGCTTCACTCGAGCTAGGCATCGACATTGGTTCCGTTGAACTTGTCTGCCAGATTGGATCTACCCGTTCGATCTCCGTGGCCTGGCAACGCATCGGGCGCGCGGGCCACTGGCTCGGCGCAATTCCCAAAGGGCGCATTTTTGCGACGACGCGTGATGAGTTGGTGGAGTGTGCGGCGCTCGTTCGTGCCATGCGGCAAGGCGATCTGGATTCTCTCGAGATTCCAGAAAACGCCATGGACATCCTTGCCCAGCAAATCGTGGCCATGTGCGCGTCTGAGGAGTGGTCGGAAGACGAACTCTTCAAAGCTATCCGCCGCACGTATTCGTATCGCGATCTCGAGCGATCTCACTTTGATGCCATCCTGGAGATGCTTTCCGAAGGAATCAACGCTCAGCGTGGCAGGCGGGGCGCGTATCTTCATCGCAATCGCGTCGCAGGCACAGCCCGCGGGAGGCGAGGGAGCCGGCTCGCAGCAATTACCAGCGGCGGTGCGATTCCAGACAATGCTCTTTATACCGTGGTCTCCGAGCCCGAGGGCGCCGTTGTCGGCACCGTTGATGAAGATTTCGCGGTGGAGAGTTTGCGTGGCGACATTATATTGCTTGGCAACCGATCCTGGCGCATTCGTCGCGTAGAAGCGGGGCGCGTGCGCGTGGAAGATGCACAGGGCGCTCCTCCGAACGTGCCTTTTTGGCGGGGCGAAGCGCCCGCCCGTACACCGGCGCTGTCAGCACAAGTGGCCGATCTGCGCGAAAAAGTCGGAGCCATGACTTGCAATCTCGCACCGTCTCCGGAAATGCGCGATTCATTGGCCGCGCGTGAAGCAGTTGCTTGGCTGCAAAAAGAATGTGGAGTCGATACCGCCGGCGCGGAACAAATCATGGAGCACATCGTCGCGGGCCGTACGGTTCTTGGCGCTGTCCCGACACAGAAGACTGTGATCGCAGAAAGATTCTTCGATGAGAGCGGTGGCATGCAGCTAGTGATTCACGCGCCGTTTGGCGGACGAATTAACAAGGCGTGGGGCCTGGCGTTGCGCAAACGTTTTTGCCGTTCCTTCAATCTCGAATTGCAAGCGGCGGCGACCGATGATGGGATCAACATCTGCTTGGCGGAACAACATAGTTTCCCGCTTGCCGATGTGTTTCGTTTTCTTCATCCCTCCTCGGTGCGGCAGGTGCTGGAGCAAGCGGTACTGGATTCACCGTTATTCACAACACGTTGGCGTTGGAATGCCGCGCGTGCGCTGATCCTTCTGCGCTTCCAAGGCGGAGCAAAAGTTCCGGCTCCCATTCAGCGCATGCGCGCCGATGACCTGTTGGCGTCCGTTTTTCCAGATGCCGCGGCCTGTCCGGAAAATCTAGAAGGAGCGGTGCGCATTCCGGATCATCCCCTGGTCAACGAGGTGATGAAGGACGCGCTGACCGAAGCGATGGATGTCGAAGGTCTTCGGGCGGTGCTGTCGCAAATTCTTGACGGCGGCATTCAGTGTGTGTCGGTCGATACTCCTATACCGTCGCAGTTTTCGCACGAGATATTGAACGCCAACCCGTTCGCGTATCTCGACGACGCTCCACTCGAAGAACGGCGAGCTCGCGCCGTGGAGATGCGCCGCCTCTTGCCAGACAGCGTGTTGTCGGATGCTGGCCGCCTCGATGCCAGCGCGATTGAAGAGGTTCGCCGCGAAGCGTGGCCGGACGTGCGCGATGCCGAAGAGTTGCACGACGCGCTGGAGACATTAATTGCGTTGCCAGAAATCGTTGCGACCGCCGAATCGACGGAAACCGGATGGTTAGAAGACAGCTTGAACCGTTCACTCGCCGCGTGGCGGCCGCTCTTCGACGATTTAGTTGCTCAGCGTCGTGCCGCGCGTGCTTTGGTGCATGGCCGGAGCTATTGGGTAACCGCGGAACGGGCAAGGATGTTCTGTGAGTTATTTTATGAAGTGCAGTTTTCGACAAGCATGGCCACCGTGGATTCGTCCACGCCAGCAAAAGGGGAGTCGTTGTTGGCGCTGATTGCCGGATGGGCGCAACATTGTGGGCCTTTTGCTGTCGCGCCCCTCGCCGCTTTATTGGGACTGCCTGCCAGCGATATCGACCAAGTGACGCTTCGCCTTGAGGGAACCGGAGCCGTCTTGCGGGGCCGCTTCTCCGATCCTCATTCGCGTGAAATCGAATGGTGCGATCGCCGGCTTCTGGCCCGCATTCACCGGCTCACGGTGGGCAAACTCCGCAAGGAAATCGAAAGCGTATCCGCTGCGCAGTTCATGTGCTGGCTCTTACGTTGGCAGCACCTTACGCCAGACACGCAACTCTTCGGCCACCAGGGCACGCTGGAAGTTTTGCGTCAGCTACAAGGTTACGAGGCGCCGGCCAACAGTTGGGAACGCCAGCTATTGTCCCGCCGCATTGCCGGCTACGATCCCAAAACACTCGACCAACTTTGTTTCAACGGGACGATCGGGTGGGGTCGAATGTCGCCCGGACCCACGATTGTCGGTGATTCCTCCGAATGCCGGCGTGTTGTGCCGACGAGCGCAGCGCCCATCACGTTCTTTCTTCGTGACGAATCCGATTGGATGGTTGGCCGCCGGCAAGAAATCGATATCGATCGAACACTCAGTCTTGGTGCCAAAGAAGTGTTCAGATTCCTTAAGGATCGAGGCGCGTCTTTTTTTGCCGAGATTCTTCGCGGCACTCGCAAATCGAAAGAGGAAGTCGAACTCGGACTGTGGGAACTGGTCAGCACCGGCACGATTACCGCCGACGGTTTTGATAATTTGCGAGCACTAATTGACCCGAAACGCCCCGATCTTGGCAGCGGGCGCGATGGCCGGCGGCGGTACAGCGCCGGGCGATGGTCGTTACTGTTTCCAACTGCGGCGGAAAACAAGGAGCGCGCCCTCGAGGGCATGTGCCGGGTTTTGCTGAACCGCTACGGCGTGGTTTTTCGCGAAGTGCTTTTGCGTGAATCGAATTTGCCGAGCTGGCGCGAAATACTAATCACGCTGCGACTACTGGAAGACCGAGGTGAAGTGCGTGGCGGCAGATTCGTGGACGGGTTCCTCGGCGAGCAATTTGCGCTGCCCGCAGCGGTAGAATCCTTAAGAGCCACGCGCACCGAACAGCCCACAGGAGAAACCATCACTATTTCGGCGGCCGATCCGTTGAATTTGGTAGGAATTGTTGTTCCTGGAGCCAAAGTGCTGGCCGTTTCCAGCCGCTTCGTCACCTATCGAGACGGCGTTGCGTTAGCGCCCCTCGAATCCGCCGATACCATCGCCATCGGCCGAGCCGGGTAACAAACACCAGGTCGCAGATAAAATTGGATTTATCGTCTATTTAGGAGTGGGTCCATAAGCTCCAAGCCCTAATAGTTGAGTTTTGGAGAATCCATGTTCCGATCCAGAAAAACACTTTGGCTGCTGGCCGTAGTCGTAACGCTGGTAGCGGCAAACGCACCACACTCGCAGCAGCCTGGCTTTCATCTTGAGGAAGCGACGATCGACGGCCTGCATCAGTCCATCCGCAGTGGCCAGATAAGTTGCCGAGGACTGATCCAACTCTATATCGAACGAGCCAAAGCGTATAACGGCGTGAGCAATATGCTGGTCACCATTGACGGAAAGCCGATCCCACCGGCACCGGGTGTAGTTCGCGCCGGCGCGCCACTGAAATTTCCTACGCAGACGGTCGCGATATCCACTCTACTTCCGAATTTTGATCAGTATGCCGGCCCGCCGATTGAATTTGGCCGGATGGAATCAACCGCGTCTGATCCAACGGTGCAGCAACAATTCGGCATGACTGTCGGCATTCCCAACTCAGGTCAGTTGAACGCACTCGGCACCATAAATATTCGTGGCGAGCGCTCGGTGACCTGCAAGGGTGATCGTGATCGGCGGCCGTCCGAAGGGCCGCTGCCACCTGGCTCGCCGGCGGTCTGCGAAGAATTCCGAAAACAACCAGATGCTCTGGAACGGGCCGCAGAACTTGATGCGCAATACGGCACAAATCCTGACTTAACGAAATTGCCGATGTACTGCGTGGCCTTCACATTCAAAGATTCGTACGACACCAAGGACATGCGCAGCACCGGCGCTGCGGACGCGAACTACGATATCGACTTTCCGGCGCGAGACCAGACGCTGGTCGCACAGCTTCGGCAAAAAGGCGCCATTATCTATGCCAAAACCGCGAACACCGAATACAACGGCCGTCCGGTTCCGGCCGTTCGTGGCGCCACTGGCGGGGAGCGAGGTGCTAACAGGCCCACAAAAGTCTTTGTGTCGGTGCAGGGATATCAGCGCAGCACCTGGTCGGGAAATCCAAGTGATGTCTATGACACCACGCGTGCCGCCTCTTTGGGGTCGAGCTCCGGATCCGGTGTTTCAGTAAGCGCGAACCTCACCACCTGCAGCATCTGTGAAGAAACCAGTATGTCTTGCCGCGGTCCGTCTAATCACAACTCGGTGGCGCTGATTTTGCCTCACAAATCACTAATTTCTTATCTCGGCGGCTCGATCGGCGCGGATATTTATCTCGATCGCGCCGGCATCATGTGCCGCAACGTAAAGGACGCCGCCAAAGTTTTGGATGCGCTTAAGGATCCGTCCGAGGGTTACTACGATCGACGCGACATCTTCACCACCGTTCCCAGAACAAGTATTTTAAATAAGCCTTACTCCGACAGTGTGGTGTCATCTGGCGCACGAGGCTCGTTGCGCGGTATGCGCATTGGGATTGTTCGGGAATCGATGGTGACTTTCCCTGGCGTGATGGCTGATGAGCCGATTTCGCAAGCCGCCTCGAAGGAAATTCGCGCCATTCTGGGCGACTACCTCGGTGCGACTCTGGTTGAATCCGTGGATCCTCTCTGGCCCGATGATCCTGGCATTGAAAACATGTCCCCTTCCTACACTCAGGCGTTGGCGCAGCTTGTTCCGGTATTTTTTCCTGATATTTTCTATCGCTTGAGAGCCGACGGCCAGCCTCAATTTCCGGAATTCGTGGCGAAAATAAAGCCGACGGAGTTTGCGCCAGGTAAGACCTTCGGGACTGGCACCATGAAGCCGATCGATTATTTCGTGGCGCTGGCCGAAGGACGTATACCCATTCCCAAAAATCTGAATATTCGGGCGATCGAAGAGGTTGTGGAGTCCAACGCATTTACATTTCACTTCAATCAATACGCTTCACGCCGAGCCGCAGATTGGAAAGATCGCGGCTTCACGGAGACTTTGATCGACTTCGCTGCGCTCAATGCGCGCTCGAAATTCTGGGGTGAGGATCAACGCGCGGCATTCAAGAATTGGGAAGAGATGGATGATATGCGCAACGCTCTTGGGGATCGACAGGGAATTGACGAGCACATTATGATGCGGGAATTACTACGGCGCGTGGAGATGAAAGTCATTTTGGAGAATCATCTCGACGCCGTCGTGCGGCTTCACTATTCCTTGCCACCCGGAAAGATTGGCCTGGCCCCTCAACCGGAACCTCGCGACGATATACGCGGGGAACTCCGCATGGGACCGTTCGCCGGTGTCACCGAAGTATTAATTCCCGCCGGCTATGTGCAAACGGTTTACGATCCGGTTTTTGTATTGAGTCCAGACAAAAAGCGCTACATCCCGACCAACACCAACACGCCTACGACTCTGCCGCCACCCGGTCTGCCGTTCTCGCTGGTCTTCCGAGCCGAACCTGGCAAAGAAGATGTGATTTTGAAAATAGCGTCAGCATATGAAGCGGCTTCCAAACGCCGTATACCTCCGCCCCAGTTTGGGCCCGTGCCAGGCGAACCATAAAAACGGCCGAGCAGGAGGGCACCGAATTTGCCGGACTAACCGGGAAACGCAGGTCTGCCAACGCACTGCGAAATGCAATCGAGTTAGCCTGAGCATGAAGCTCAGCACATGGAGACGGAGCTAGACTTTCGGCATGTCGGGTAGTCAGTGTACCCAGTAAACTTACTGCAGGCGAGACACAAGGCGATCCAAAAACTCGGTCTGCCCTTTCAAAATGCGGTTACGGGCATCGCCGAGCGTAAACCAATCCGCCCGATCTACCTCCGGAAACTCCTGTTGCTGTCCCGACTTCGGCGGCCATTCCATCGTGAAGGTATTACTGCGGATCTCGTCGGGCGAACAATCTCCTTCGAACGCCCAAGCGGTAATGACTTTTCCACTCGGCTGCTTGATCGCGCCGAGTTCTATGAATTCTCCACGCGGCTTGAATCCAGTCTCCTCTTCGAATTCTCGCTTTGCGGCATCCAGCGGTTCTTCGCCTTCCGCATACTCACCCTTGGGAATCGACCAGGCCCCTTCATCCTTCTTCTTCCAAAACGGTCCTCCCGGGTGAACTAAAAGCACCTGTACTTCACCGTTTCGCGTTCTGAACATCAACAGCCCTGCAGAGAGTTTCACGATTTCACATTTCCCCTGCCATTTGGATGAGCCCAGGCGAGCACTTGCATGGAAATAAGCGATCTGAGCCTTTGAGTTGAAGCCGATTAGACTTCTTAGGCACTCGGCACGCTTATGATCACATGATAGCTGCGCTCTGAAGGGTCTTAGTTGAAGCGGACGCGGACGTCTGGGCGCTTTTCCAGGTGAACGGAATCGATGAAGCGAACCTGGCGATCGTCGAGAGTCAGAATCATCGAGGAGGTGCGGACGCCTTCGCCAAAGAAGCGGACACCTTTAAGAATATTGCCGTCGGTGACGCCAGTGCAGGCAAAGATCATCTTTTTGCCGGGAGCGAGATCAGCGGTGTCGTAGATGCGCTTGGAATCTTTGACGCCCATTTTTTCCAGGCGAGCTTGATGTTCCGGCTTACTGACCACGAGCCGCGCGAGAATTTGGCCGTTGAGGCAACGCAGCGCGGCAGCCGTGAGGACGCCTTCCGGCGCGCCGCCGGTGCCCATTACCATGTGGACTCCGGTACCGATGACCGCCGCAGAAATACCGGCGGAGAGATCGCCATCACCGATCAGGCGAATGCGCGCGCCCGCAGAACGAATGTCTTCTATTAATTTTTCGTGGCGGGGACGGTCGAGAACGATGACCACCAGATCTTCCACGTCGCGATCGAGGCGTTTGGCTACGGACTTAAGATTATCCGCAACGGGAGCATCGAGATCGACGGCGCCTTTGCACGATGGGCCCACAACAATTTTTTCCATGTACAGATCGGGGGCGTGGAGCAAGCCGCCTTTTTCGCTGACCGCGAGAACGGCGATGGAATTGGGAGCACCGGTAGCGCATAGGTTGGTGCCTTCGAGCGGATCGACCGCGATATCGACGGTGGGGAAAAGAGCCTTGGGGGCGTGCGTTGCGAGTCCAACTTTTTCGCCGATGTACAGCATGGGCGCTTCATCGCGTTCGCCTTCGCCGATGACGATCGTGCCGTCCATCTCGACCTGGTCCATGGTTTTGCGCATGGCTTCGACGGCGACTTCGTCGGCTTTATGGCGATCGCCAAAGCCCATGGTGCGAGCGGCGGCGATGGCGGCATTTTCGACGACCCGCAAAAATTCCAAACTGAGCTGTTCTTCCATAGAAGCGCCTCCGCGGGCGGGTGAGTCAGATCAAAATGCTATTGAAATTCGAGCGAGCGGGAACCCTGTGAAGCGAATCTCTATCTAACCACGGAAAAGTGCAAGATACAGAAAAATCTTAGGCGCGCAAAGGGCAGCTACTTGGAACCCGCCGGCTGTACCGTGACATTGATGAGATTCGGATCGGTGAACTCGGTAGTTTCGCCAGCATGCTTGCCAGCAACCGGCAGCAGACGCGCGCTGAGCGGTTTGTTCCACTTCACGGAGAGAGTGGCGACATCGCTGATGATGCGAGTGAGTTCGTCGACGGATGTCTCGCCGGGGAGCGGGATGGTGTCGAGCCCAGTACCGCAGACGGCCGAATAACTAAGCAGGGTGTCCATAGAAACCAGGCCGGAATTCCAGCGCTCGGCGATGCGAGAATCTTCCATGACGGGAAGCATCAGACCGGAATATCCAATTTTGCGTACGCCAATTTCTTTAATTGTGGAAGTGATGAGCCCGACCGTAGTGAGTGTGCCGATGCTGCCGAGAGGCTTCTTGGTGAGAGATTCGATGGCCGCGCCGATGGAAACTTCCCGCATCGGCGCCGGCGAAAGGTCAATGCCAAGGTAGGTCCAGCCCTGTTCGTGATCGGAGCGTTGCGCGAGTGCTTCGGCGGCGGAAGTCTGCTCGAACAGGAGATCAAAAAGATGGCGTTTGGCGGTTTGATAATCGGGCGCGTCCTGGAAGGCGACGGCAACGGTGTTGGCGGATTCCAAGCCAATAGTGAATTGATGCCCTGCGCCAGTGTGATATGCGGCAGGAAAAAACGGCGAGTAGGGAGGCACGCTGGCGATCGCCGCGAAGTGGAAATTGCCTTCGCTGTGCTCGGTGGCTTCTGAAAGCTTTTTGATCACGCGAGCAGCGGCAGAGACAGCCGGCCAATTAATGGAGTCATCTTTGGTGACACTGACGGTGCCGAAAAGTGATTTCGTGTTGCTGAGAATTTCGGCAAGAAGAGCGGCTTGCGCGTCGCCATCGTTGCCAGCGAGAAAGGCAGGACCGATCGCAATCACGATATGTTCCTGCTGGGCGATGCCGTCGAGGTTCTTGAAGAATTGGATGGCCTCGTCGCGCGAGAGCCCCTTGGTGTATTCGGGGAAAGGCTGGGTGGCGATGCGCAGCGTCTGGACTGTGTAGCCACGAGATTCGAAGACGGTGCGCGCGTACTTTAGAAATTTTATGGTGTCGGAGATATCGATCTGATAGCGGGAGCGATCGATATTGATGAACGCGGTGATGGCGCGAATTTTGGGTTGAGCTGGATCGGCAGCAGCTTTGTCGATGGCTTTATTTTGTGCCGAGCATGGAGATAGGAACAGCAACGCAAGGAGCACCGCCGTCGCAATCGGGCGAAAAAAAGAAATGAGTGAGTGAGTGCGCATAGATGTGTTTTACAGGAAAGCAGAGATGCCGGTGATTTTTTCTCCGATGATGAGTTTGTGAATGTCGTTGGTGCCTTCGTAGGTGAAGACGCTTTCGAGATTGTTCATGTGACGCATGATGCAGTAATCGTCGACGATACCGTTGGCGCCGAGAATGTCGCGAGCTTTGCGTGCCGTTTCGAGAGCGATAGCCACATTATTCATTTTCAGCATGGAAATGTGCGAGGGATCGGCTTTGCCTTGATCTTTGCGGCGGCCGATGTGTAGCGCGAGAAGCTGGCCCTTGGTGATTTCGGTGATCATCCAGGCAAGTTTTTCCTGAACGAGTTGATGCGAGGCGATGGGCTTGCCGGCGAATTGCTTGCGCGTCTTGGCGTATTGTAGAGCGGTGTCGTAGCAGGCCATTGCAGCACCAATGGCGCCCCAGCCGATCCCGTAGCGCGCTTGATTGAGGCAACTGAGCGGGCCGCGCAAACCCGTTACACCGGGAAGAAGATTCGCTTCGGGAATTTCGCAATCGGTGAAAGCCAGGCCAGAAGTAACGGAGGCGCGCAGCGACCATTTGCCGTGAACGTCCCAGGCTTTGAAGCCGGGCGTGCCTTTCTCGACCAGGAATCCGCGTATCTTTTCGTCTTCACATTTAGCCCAAACCACGGCCACATCGGCGAGCGAACCGCTAGTGATCCACATTTTCTCGCCATTAAGAGTGTAGGTGCCGCCTTGTTTAACGGCGCGGGTCAACATGCCGCTTGGATTAGAGCCGAATTGCGGTTCGGTGAGGCCGAAGCAGCCGATAGCTTTACCCTGTTGCAGAAGCGGTAGCCACTTTTCTTTTTGCGCGTCGCTGCCAAAGGTGTAAATGGGATACATCACGAGAGCGCCCTGTACAGACACGAAGCTGCGCAAGCCAGAATCGCCGCGTTCCAACTCCTGAGTCATCAAGCCATAAGCGACATTGGACATGCCGGCACAACCGTAACCGTGAAGATTGGCGCCAAAGAAGCCTAGTTCGCCAAGCTGCGGCACGAGATGGATCGGAAACGTGGCTTCACGACTGTATTTTTCGATGATGGGAATAACTTCATTTTCAACAAACTGGCGGGCGGTCTGGCGCACTAGTTTTTCTTCATCGTTGAGTTGCGAGTCGAAATCGATGAAGTCGACACCGGCGAAAGAGGGCATGAAGTGCTCCGAGCGTTGACTGTAGCAAAGGGGCGGTAAGCGCGGCAAGGCAGGGAGAATGCAGCAACGGGTTGCGGCACGTCATCTACGGAACGATCGAAGATCAGGAGCGGAGTATCTGGATATTCTTGATCAGGACGGCGCAGATGGATAGGAAGTTGCGTCGTACGTCATTGTGGGCGAGCTCAACACCGGGGACGGTGAGAAGCGACGCCGTACCGTGAGCCAGAAGAAAAAAGGCGTAGAAGGCTTGTGCGTAATCATCTGGGCTGCCACCGAAACGGTGAGCAAGTTGAGAAATAAACCACAAATAGCCGGGGCGCGGACGATCTGAACCTAGGGCGCTCATCCAACTTCTCCACAAAAGTTGATACTCCTGGGGGTTGTCTTCCGCGTATTGAACATACCTGGCAAAAACTTCCTCGATACTTGCGGCGGCGAAGAGTGATTCGTTGAGCCGATCGCGAAAACTCTCGGAAAGAGCGAAGAGGATGGCTTCCTTGTTGCGGAAGCGTTTGTAGACGGTGGGAGTGCTGGTGCCAGCCTCTCGGGCGATGGCGCGAAGGGTGAGTCCGTGTTCGCCACGAGCGTGCCAGAGCTGTTGAGCAGCCTTCAGGATGCGGCCTTCAAGATGGGTGTCGAGCTTCGGTGGCATTGGGGGATCCTCTACGAGCCTTATACATTGTGTAAGTTTAAAAGGCAAGGTCGTACGCGGGCAGCGTAGGGTTAACTCCAATTCTTACAGTGCAATATATTGCGATATCTGCAGCATTAAACCGGTTCGGTGAGGACTGTGTGACCCGTTAGATGCAGGATTGGAGTTAATGGTTGACAGCGTATAAGTAACGTTGTATAAACAATGTGTCCAATTTGAACATGTGAACCGCTGTGCGGTGAGCGATAGGAGTAGATGTGTGTTACCCGAAGTATGCAGGTGAAGGAAATTTCGCTGGGGAGATGAGGGCACAAGGCAGCAGCGAAGACGAGCAGCAAAAGCCGGGAGGGGCAGAGCGGAAAAACGGCTTGGAGATGCCCTTGGAAGACGGAAAGCCGGGAACCGAGAGGAAGGACGGCTCGAAGCGTCTGATGGCAATCGGAGGCAAGACAGTCAGTTCGGCGATGATGTCGATTCGAGAGCGGCTGCTGGGCAAGAGTTTCGTCAGCGGAACCGTACCGGAGCAAAACGGACTGACGGAACTGCAGGTGAGCGGCGCCGTCGCCGGTTTCGCGAAATACTTGCGTGAGCAGCGAGAACTCTACTATCCGCAAGGGCGTCGGTTGAAGGACGAGACCAAGAAAGATCTGCGACGATTCTTCCCACTGGCCTTATTGGAGGAAGTGCGGATTGTGGCGCTATCGGGACAGCGCGTAGAGAATCCGCATTTTTACGAAAAGGCCCGGGAGATGGGTTTTACGAACCTGCCAGACATTGCGCACCGGGATTCGGTCACGTTCCTGGATGCGTTGGTATTCAACGAGCGGATGACCGAGCGGAACTTGTTTCACGCGCTGGTGCATGCCACGCAGGTGCGGACCTTGGGAATTTATTTGTTTGCGGATCTGTTTGTGCGCGGATTTCTGCGGACGAAATCGTATTCGATGGTGCCGCTGAAGGCGCAGGCGTTTGAGTTGGATCTGCGGTTCGCGGCGAATAACGAAGCGAGTTTTGCGGTGGAAGATGAAGTGTTTCGTTGGCTAATGGAGAAACGATTTTAAGTTTTAGGATGAGGTTTATGAAGTGAACGAGCCGCTCCCTGAATCAGGTCCAGGGAGCGGTTTTGTTTGTGGGTATGGCGAACGATTAAAGGGATTCGCGCATTGTCGGCGCAGTGGAAGCCGTACTATGAATTGGGGAGTACACTGTTGCGAAATGAAAACGTGGAAAGGATTGGACCTTGAGCAATGCGGAGCGGAGTTGGAATGAGCGGGGCAGGACGAAGAGCGGAGATAAATTAGATCCGGCGATATTGATTTTTGACGTGGATGGCGTGTTGGTCGATGTGAAGGAGACGTATTGGCGCTCGGGCCTGCAGACGATCGAAAAGCTGACCGGGAAACGCGCAACCTGGGCAGAGTTTTACAAATGGAAGGAACAGCCAGGGAACAATGATGATTGGCAGTTGGTGTCGCGCTGGGCGACGGCGCGCGGAGTGCCGACGAGTTACGAGCAGGCGCGGGTGGCGTTCCAGCCATTTTATTGGGGCAGCGACGGGAAGCCGGGGAACGTGGCGCGGGAGAAATTGCTGGTTACGCCGCGATTGATTGAGAAGTGGGCGGCGCGCCGAGAGTTGAACTTGTTTACCGGGAGAACGCGACAGGAATTTGCGTATACGTTTGATAAGTGGGCGGCGGCCAGACGATTTCGTAAAGTGATCACCATGGATGATGCGAAGAAGAAGCCAAATCCGGAAGGTTTAAAGCTGATCTTGAATGGAAGGGACGCGAAGAGCGCGCTGTATCTCGGGGATAATATTGATGATGCGTTGGCGGCGCAAGCAGCGGGAGTGCCGTTCATGGCGATATTGCCGAAGGATGCGTTTGACTATCGCGGGCGGGCCAAGAAGTTTCGGGAATTGGGTGCGCTGCGACTGCTCGAGCGGGCGCGGGACCTGGAGAAATGGATGGCGTAGAGAAAGTTTGAGAGCAGAACCAAGCTGCAAATTATGGGTTGGATTGCCCGTACACGAGAGTATGAAGAGCAGCCTTTGCGGGCCTGGCCGAATCCTAGGGAGTGGGTATGGGCGTAGGAACCTTTTGCGAGCTGATTGGGAAAACTTAGGGGCGGGTTCCGTCGCAGGTGGAAGCGCTTCGAGATGGGGCGAAGGCAAAATGAAAAAGATAAAGGGAATGTTAATCGTTGGCGGAATGTGTCTGGCGTATGTGGGCATATGCTCGGCGCAGGCTCCTCCAGGGCCGATTGAACCGAAGCCGGGAACGATTCCCGCGGATAGCGCGCCGCCTCCGGCCACGGAGAAGAAGCCGCAAGCGAAGCCGCGAAACAATATTTTGGGTGATTGGACGCTGAATCACGAGCAGAGTGACGATCCGCATGAAAAGTTGCAACAGGCGCGAGAGAATAGCGGAAACAATGGCGGAGGGAACCGCGGAGGAGGCATGGGTGGTCCGCGGATCGGCTTTCCCGGTGGCGGAATGGGTGGACCAGGAATGGGCGGCGGAGGACGGAGTCAAGGCCAAAGCGGCGCGGACATGGACAGTGTTCAGGAAAAAATCAATCCGCCCTTGCAGATGAATTTGTCGCAGAAGACTTCTCGAGACCCGGAAGTGGATCTTACGGATGACCAGAGTCACAAACAGATTTTCTATACGGATGGACGGAAGGTGCAGAAGGCTTCTAAGGACAGCACATCCGAGGAAGTTGCTGCCAAGTGGGAGGGATCGCGACTGGTTACGGATGAGAAAACCGGACGTGGAGCAAAGCTAAGCAGGACGTATGAATTGTCGCCCGATGGGCTGCAGTTGTGGGAATCGATCAAGGTGAATACCGGGCACGGAGGTTATCCGGTGACGATCCGGTATGTGTATGACGCGGTGGATTTGCCAGGGAGGCCGGCGGCGAATCAGGCGGCGAGCCAGTAGCCGGTTTCTTTGTAGGAATTCCAAAAAAACCGAAATGCTGGTGGAAGGTCGGCGAAGTGTTGCGAAGACGTGCCGCACCTACGGCGCTTGACCCTCAAAACATTTCCTGCAGCAGGTTTCTGAAAAGACTGAGACACAGAAGGGTGGGCTCGTGTGCACCTTTGGCTTTATGGCGGGACCTTTAGGCATAGCTAGATGCGGAGCTTTGGCAATGCTTGGTCCAGGTCGGCGATCAGGTCCGAGGTGGATTCCAGGCCGATGTTGAGGCGGACGATGCGATGGTCGTAGGGAGGACGGCCGGGAATGCGGCCGATGTCGTAGGAGACGGCGAGGCTCGTGACGCCGGCCCAACTGTAGCCGATCTTGAAGAGTTGAAGAGTGTCGACGAAGGCGTGGACTTGTAGTTGCGACGGGCCGGGCTTGAAGACGATGGAGAACACTCCGGACGAGCCGAGGAAATCGCGCTTCCAGAATTCGTGACCAGGGCAGGAGGGAAGCGCGGGATGCAGCACGGTTTCGACTTCGGGACGGGCGGCAAGCCACGTGGCCACGGCGAATGCGGACGTTTCGATAGCGGAGAGGCGCACAGCCATAGTTTGCAATCCGCGCAGAGCCAGGCTGCAATCGTCGGGAGAGACGGCGAGGCCCAGATTTTGTTGAGCGGAACCGAGACGCTCGTAGAGCGCGGGATCACGAACAGTGACCGAACCCAGGAGCAGGTCGCTGTGACCGCCGATGTATTTGGTGACGGCCTGCATCGTGATATCGACGCCGTGAGCGAAAGCATCGAGGAGTATGCCAGCCGCCCAGGTGTTGTCGAGAACCACGCGAACATTGCGCGCGTGAGCGGCAGCGACGATGGCGGGAAGGTCTTGGACTTCCATGGTGATGGAGCCGGGGCTCTCGCACCAAACCAGGCGCGTGTTTTCCTCGATCAAGGAAGCAATGTCGGCGCCAATCGTGGGTTCGTAGAACGAGGCGGCGACACCAAAGCGATTGAGCAGGGTGGTAGCAAGTTTGCGATTGGGGAAGTAGACACTGGCGGGAATCAGGATGTGGTCGCCTGCTTTGAGGAAGGCGAGATTGATGAGGGAAATGGCAGCCTGGCCCCCGGGGGTGAGGATGGTGTGCGCGCCGGACTCGAGTTCGCAGATGCGCGCGGCAAGTTCAAGAGCGGTAGGGGTACCGTAAAGGCCGTACGTATAGCCGACGCGATGTTGGTCCCACGTGTCACGAACGGCGGCAGCGGAGGGAAAGACGGTGGTGGAACCGCGATAAACCGGAGTGGTGAGGGAACGGTAACCCTGCGGAATTTTGGCGTCGGAATGAATTAATCTGGTTTGCCAGGTTTTGGCCATGATACCTCACGGTGCGGCAAAGCACTGGGATATATCAGCGCACCATCGCGGTCGAGTCGAGCGATTAGTATAGCGAGGATTGGGCAAAACTCGCGCTGACGGGGGGGCCGTTGCGTTGACGGAGAGTCACGGCGGGTGCTATAAATAATAATTCTGTAGGCAGCTACAGGCCCACCGTATGCTCCTATCGGGTCGGGGAACGGCGCGGCTGCCAACCTGAAATTTTTAGGCGAAACAATTAATGCCAAGTCTGGTTCACCAAATCGGCGAACTGTTCCTCCGCGCTGTGCCTGTAGCAGTGATCGTCCTGATTTTTTACATAATACTCAAAACAATTTTCTTCAAGCCGCTACTGATAGTGATGGCGGAGCGCGAAGCGCGCACGATTGGCGCGCAGAAGGAAGCGGAAGCGGCGCAAGCAAAAGCAGCGGAAAAAGTGCGGCAGTACGAAGAGGCACTGCGTCACGCAAGGGCCAAGGTGTACACGGAGCAGGAAGCGGCGCGCAAGAAATTCATGGATGAACGCGCGGCGATTCTGAAGGATGCACGGGCTAAGGCGAACGAAGAAGTGGCGACGGCGAAGGGGCGGATAAAGGCTGAATTCGAAGCGGCGAAAAAGGAAGTCGAAACGAGCGTTCCACAACTGGCAACGGAAATTGCGGGGCGCGTGTTACATGCGCCGGAGATGCCGAGCAGTCCGAGAGAGGCGCGATGAGCCGCAACTTGAAAATGGTTGGACGGATAGCGGTATCGGCAATGATGTACATGGCCGTGGCGACAATGGCGCTAGCGGTGGAAGAAGGCGGAAACGCAGCGGAAGGACCGGTCGGAAACATATTCAAGTGGATTCACTTCGTGATTTTGGCAGCGTTGCTGTTTTGGGTGTTCGGGAAATTGCTGCCACCGTGGTTTCGCGGAAACGCTGAGCGGATCAGCTCCGCTATTACCAAGGCCAATGTAGCGAAGGCAGAAGCTGAGCGGAAATTGCAAGAGGCAGAACGGAAGCTGGCGAATCTAGAGAAGGAAATTGCGGAATTCCGCGCGGCGGCGGAGCGTGAAGGCGCGGCAGAGATCGAGCGATTGAAAGTGCTGACGAATTCAGACGTAGAGAAGATTCGAGCAGCGGCCGGTGCGGAGGTGGAATCGGCGGAACGAGCAGCGCGTGTCGAATTAAAGGCACTGGCAGCAAAGCTGGCGGTGGATGGAGCGGAGAAGCAAGTTGCCAACCAGATGACGCCGGCGATTCAGGAAGCGATGATCGACAATTTTGTACAGAGTCTGCAGGGGAGGCCGAATTGAAATCGGCGAGCCTGCAATACGCCAACGCGCTGGCGGATATCGCGCTGGAGCAAGGCGCGGCAGAACCGGCCGCGAAGCAGTTGGCGGATCTCGTGGCGGCGTTTGAAGAGTCCGTGGAGTTGCGGAATTTTATTGCCAGTCCGGCGGTGTCGAAGGAAGCGAAGCACGGAGTGATTGAAGAGCTAGTTGCGCGGGTGGGCGCCAGCAAGATCATTCGAAACTTTTTGTTTGTGGTGGGGGATCATGGACGCACATCGCAATTGCCGGAGATCCTGAAGTCGTTTCACGAAGTGGTGCGGCAAAGGCAAGGAATCGCGGAAGCAGACGTGGTGTCTGCGGTGGAATTGACCCAGAAGCAGAAGCACCAGTTGCTGCAAACGCTGGAGCGCAAGACTGGTAAAAAGATTCAGGCGAAGTATTCGCTGGAGCCGGGATTGTTGGGTGGCGCGACGGTACGCATTGGGGACACGGTGTACGACGGATCGGTGCGCACGCAGTTGAACAACATGCGCGAGCGACTGGCGGCCGAGTAAAGATTCTGAAACGGAGTGGGCATGGCAAAGATCAAGGCAGACGAAATCAGCAAAATTCTGCGTGAGCAGATTGCGAATTACGAGCAGACCGTCTCGGTGGATGAGGTGGGTTCGGTAATCAGCGTGGGCGACGGCATTGCGCGCATTCACGGCCTGGAAAAAGCGATGGCCGGAGAGATGTTGGCGTTTCCTCACGACGTGTTCGGAATCGCGTTGAACCTGGAAGAGGAAGAGGTTGGTGCGGTGTTGCTGGGCGAGTCTTCCGAATTGAAAGAGGGAGACACGGTTCGGCGGACCAATACGATTATGTCGGTGCCAGTGGGCGACGAGCTGATCGGCCGTGTGGTGAATCCACTCGGTGAGCCTGAAGACGACAAGGGACCTATCGCGACGAAATTGAGGAATCCGCTGGAACGCATTGCGCCCGGCGTGTTGGATCGTCAACCGGTGCGCGAACCGTTGCAAACCGGTATCAAGGCTATTGACGCGATGATTCCGATTGGCCGCGGGCAGCGCGAGTTGATCATTGGAGACCGGCAGACTGGTAAGACCGCCGTAATTCTGGACACGATCATCAATCAGAAGGGCAGCGGCGTAATTTGCATTTATTGCGCGATCGGGCAGAAGCGCTCGACGATCGCCCAGGTAATGAAGGTACTGACTGACGCGGGAGCGATGGATTACACGATCATCGTGGCGTCTTCGGCGGCAGAGCCGGCTTCGCTGCAGTACATTGCGCCTTACGCAGCATGCGCGATGGGCGAATATTTCCGCGACAACAAGCGGCATGCGGTTACGTTCTACGACGACCTGTCGAAACACGCGCAAGCGTATCGCGAAATTTCGTTGCTGTTGCGGCGACCACCGGGACGCGAGGCATTTCCTGGCGACGTTTTTTATCTACACTCGCGGTTGCTGGAACGCGCAGCGAAACTGAACGACAAGTTGGGCGGGGGATCGCTGACGTCGTTACCAGTAATTGAGACGCAGGCCGGCGACGTGTCGGCATACATTCCGACGAACGTAATTTCGATCACCGACGGACAGATTTATCTAGAATCAGATTTGTTCAACGCTGGTATACGTCCCGCGATTAACGTGGGTATTTCGGTGAGCCGCGTAGGCGGCAACGCGCAGATCAAGGCGATGCGGCAGGTGGCGGGCACGCTGCGATTGGACATGGCGCAGTATCGCGAACTGGCGGCATTCGCACAGTTTGGTTCGGACCAGTTGGATAAGGCCACGCAAGCGCAGTTGGCACGCGGGCAACGATTGACGGAAGTCTTGAAGCAGGATCAATACGAACCACTGACGGTTGAGAAGCAGGTGTTGGAATTGTATGTGGCAACCAGCGGGCCGCTGGACAGCATTCCGGTGGATCAAGTGCGCCGTTTTCTGAAGGAACTTGTGCAATTCGTGGAAACGAATCACCCAAACATCTTGAAAGACATCGCAACGAAGAAGGCGCTGGACGACGCGATTAGGGCAAACATCAAAACCGCGTTGGACGCATTCAAGGATCGATTCACGGCTGCAGTTGAAGCGGGAGCGACTGCGAAGTAAAAGGACGCCGCAGCGTATATGCCTACACTTCTCGATTTCCGCCGCCGTATCCGTTCGGTGAAGAGCTCACAGCAAATCACACGAGCGATGAAGTTCGTTGCAGCGGCACGTTTGCGCCGCGCGCAGGAAGCGGCACTGGCGGCGCGACCCTATGCCAAGGAACTGGCGCGGGTGTTGCGGTCGACGATGGAACGCATTGAATCGCCGGAACATCCGTTGTTGGCGAAGAGGCCGGAAGAACGGATTCTGGTGATTGTGATGTCAGGAGAGCGCGGGCTGGCCGGTGCGTTCAATTCGAACATTCTGAGAAAAGCGTATGAATTGATTCGCAGCAAGCAGGGCAAGAAGGTGGTAGTGCTGCCAGTGGGGAAAAAAGGCCGAGATTCGATGCGGCGCGCGGGCTTTGCGTTTGCCGGGGAATTCGTGAATGTGCTGGCGCGCGTGGATTATGGAGTGGCGCGCGAAATCGCGAATCTGGCGGCCGGTCTGTACATCAAAGACGAGATTGACGCGGTGTACATGGTGTTCAGCGAGTTCAAGAGTGTGGTGGCGCCGGTGTTGGCTGTAGAAAAACTGCTGCCAGTTGAAAAGATTGTGGAAGAAGGCGAAGAGAAGAAGGAAAAGGATGAGTCGACAAAGATCGACTACATCTACGAGCAGCCGGAACAGCAAATTCTGAGCCGTTTGTTGCCACGTTATGTCGAGACCCAGATTTTGCGGGCGATGTTGGAGTCGAGTGCGGCGGAGTATGCAGCGCGCATGACCGCAATGGAAGCAGCGACGAAAAATGCCGGCGAAGTGATTGAGGCGTTAACGCTGCATATGAACAAGGTGCGGCAAGCAGCGATTACCAAGGAAATTATTGAGATTGTGAGCGGAGCAAATTACGCAGGGTAGCGGCGTGAGTTGTGTGCAGAACACTAGTTACGAATTGGCAATTACTAGGCAAGGAATTCAGAGGAGTCGAAGATGGCGGAACAGCACGCAGCGGTGGGACATGTGGTGCAGGTCATCGGACCGGTGCTAGATATTCAGTTTGAGTCTGGGCATTTGCCGGCAATTTACAACGCGGTGCGAGTGACCAGCGAAGGGTTTTCTGTGCCGGAACCGCTGGACGTGACGGCCGAAGTACAACAGCATCTGGGCGAAGGTCGCGTGCGCGCAGTGGCGATGGAGCCGACAGAAGGAATGGTGCGCGGGATGAAGGCGTTCGATACCGGACACCCAATCGAAGTTCCGGTAGGACGCGCAACGCTGGGCCGCGTGATGAATGTGCTCGGAAAACCGGTCGATCAGCTTGGACCCATCGTTACGAATACGTATTACCCGATTCACCGGCCAGCTCCGGCGCTGGAAGATCAGTCGACCGCGCTGGAAATGTTCGAAACCGGAATCAAAGTCGTGGACTTGATGGAGCCGTATGTAAAAGGCGGCAAGATCGGGTTGTTTGGCGGCGCGGGCGTGGGCAAAACGGTTTTGATTTTGGAATTGATTCACAACGTGGCTATGCAGCACGGCGGCCTGTCGGTGTTCGCGGGCGTGGGCGAGAGAACACGCGAAGGTAACGACTTGTGGTTGGAAATGTCGGAATCGCACGTGATTGAGCCGGGCAATTCAGACAAGTCTCGAGCGGCGCTGATTTATGGACAGATGACTGAGCCACCTGGAGCGCGCTTGCGCGTCGGACTGACGGGGTTGACGGTGGCAGAATATTTCCGCGATCAGGAACATTTGGACGTGCTGCTGTTCATCGACAACATTTTCCGGTTTGTGCAGGCCGGTTCGGAAGTGTCGGCGCTACTGGGCCGCATGCCTTCCGCAGTCGGATACCAGCCCAACCTGAACACGGAAATCGGCGAATTGCAGGAACGCATTACGTCGACCAAGAGCGGATCGATCACGTCGGTGCAGGCGATTTATGTGCCGGCCGACGATTACACTGACCCCGCTCCAGCCGCGACGTTTGCGCACCTGGATGCTACAACCAACCTGAGCCGGCAGATTGTGGAGCGCGGGATTTATCCGGCGGTGGATCCGCTGGCCAGCTTCTCGCGTATTTTGGATCCGCGCGTAGTGGGCCAGGAACACTATTCCGTGGCGCGTTCGGTGAAGTCGGTACTGCAGCGCTACAAGGATTTGCAAGATATCATCGCGATTCTCGGTATTGAAGAATTGTCGGATGAAGACAAGCGGACCGTGGCACGCGCGCGGCGCATTGAGAAGTTCCTGTCGCAGCCAATGTTCGTGGCAGCGCAATTCACGGGACTGGAAGGCAAATACGTCAAGATTGAAGACACGGTGCGCAGCTTCAAGGAAATCGTCGAAGGGAAGTACGACGACATTCCGGAACAGGCGTTCTACATGGTAGGGACGATTGATGAAGTGCACGAAAAGGCCGAGAAGATGAAGGCCGGTACGTAAGGAAGAAGATGCTTCCGGAAGCCATCGAATTAATTGTGGTCACGCCCGAGCGGCAATTGCTGAAGGAAACCGTCGTTGAAGTGACCATTCCCGGGCTGGACGGCGAGCTAGGCATATTGCCGGGACATGCGCCGCTGATGACGGAGTTGGGCGTTGGCGAGTTGAGATATAAAACGGCGGCGAACTCTGGGCAAGCGACGGCACTAGCGGTCATTCAGGGATTCGCGGAAGTGCTGCCGGATCGAGTGACGGTGTTGGCGGAAACCGCTGAGCGCGCGGAAGAAATCGATTTGAGTCGTGCAGAACGAGCGCTGGAGCGTGCGCAGAACCGGATTGCACAGCCCACTTCTGAGATCGACTGGGCCCGTGCAGAGTTTGCGTTGCGGCGCGCGCTGATTCGCGTTCAGCTTGCTAGAAAGTACCGCGGAGAGCCTGCGGAGGTTCGTTAATTCCCTGCCAGAGCGCTCGGTTACTGTTCGGCGCGCGCAGAATTTTAGGAGTCGCAAGTGGAAGAGATCACGATATACAGCACAGGATGGTGCCCGGACTGCCGGCGCGTGAAGACATTTTTAAAGGATCGCGGACTGGCGTTTCGCGAAGTGAATATTGAGGAAGATGAGGACGCCGAGGAGATTGTCCTGCGCGAGAATGACGGCAGGCGGCGAGTGCCGACTTTGAAGGTGGAAGGGCGATATTTTGCATGCAGCCCGTTTAATGCGCAGCAGTTGGCGAATGAATTGAAGATTCCGCTGAATTCGTAGACGGTTGGCTCCCTTCGGTAGTAAATCCAGAAAATACAAATCAAGGCGACGGTTGCTTCAGGCGAGCTGCGGAGTGGCTCGATGTTGCCACGATCCCTCCACAGCGAGCCGGCAAACTGCGCCGGCTCTGCGGTCGGGATGACGATGTGGACTGAGATTAGTTTGGAAAGCCGCGGGCCCAGGTTTGGGTTACGTTTAAGGATTCGTCGAGGAGAAGGATGTCGGCGTCGGCGCCCGTGCGGAGAGAGCCTTTCTTGAACTCGATGCCGAGGAGAGTGGCGGGATTCAGGGTGAGCATGCGCAGCGCGTCGGGAAGTGGGATGCCGAGGTTGACGATGTTGCGGAGTGCGCGGTCGAGGGTCAGGGTGCTCCCAGCCAGTTTGCCTTCGGCGTTGCGGCACACTCCGCCCGCAACGGTGACTTCGAAAGTGCCGAGGGTATATTTGCCGTCGGGCATGCCCGTCGCAGAGATTCCGTCACTAATCAGGATCACGCCGGCTGCGCCCTTGGCTTGAAGAAGAATGCGCATCGCGGTCTCGTCGACATGAACACCATCCGCGATAAGTTCGGCGGTGACGTCGGGCGAAGTGAGCACAGCACCAATGACGCCAGAATCGCGGTGAGTGAACGGACGCATGGCGTTATAGACGTGGACGGCATGTCGCGCGCCATGAGCGATAGCGGCGCGAGCCTGTTCGTAGGTGGCGTCGGTGTGCCCGATGGCGACGACGAGACCAGCTTTGCGGGCGGCATCAATGCACGGCATAGCGCCTAACAACTCTGGGGCGATGGTAAGAATCTGCGCGTAGCCGCCTGCTGCATCGGTGAAACGTTGAAGAAGGCCTGCGGAGGGAAGCGTGATCCACTCGGTGGGATGGACGCCGCGGCGTACCGGACTAATGAACGGGCCTTCGAAGTGGACGCCCAGAACTTGCGCGCGATTATCTTCGGCTTGCTGTTGCAGAGTGATATAACGCGCGATGCCTTCGGCGCTGGCGCAGATCGCATCTGGACTGGCGGTCACGGTCGTGGCAACGAAAGAAGTGGTGCCGTGCGCGGCCAGGGTACGAGCGACGGCGGAAAGCGCCTCATCGGTGCCCTCCATTACATCGTGACCACCCGCGCCGTGGATGTGGACGTCGATAAATCCAGGAACGGCAATCTTGCCAGATGCCTGGATTTCCTGGGCGTCTTGGGGGAGGGTGAGGTCGTCGCGGGGGCCGATCGCTTCGATCACGCCATCGCGGATGAGAATGCCAGCATCGTGAATTTCAGTGGTGGGCGTAAAGGCGCGTGTTACACGAAGGAGTGTGGTGGTCATGGGGAAAAACTATCGTAACGAAAATTGAGGACCTCGTAAAACAAAACGGGCAAGACCGAAGTCCTGCCCGCAGTGAAACCGATGTTTAAAAGTCCTTACTTGGCCATGCTGATGTCGGCCAGCTTGAGACTGTCGCCATCCACGCTGCCTTTCACGGTGACGTGATGGCCAGCATGAGCGGCAACTTTATCCTGATCATCAATGGCATAGATTTTCTTGTCTGCGTCATTGACGAACACATATTTTGCGCCGTGCTCTTTTACGCACTTTGCGGCACAGGCGGCGTGCTTTTCATTCGCGCCCTTCGCACCACATTCGCTGTCGGAGATGTACCCGGTCCAGGTACCATCCGCGGCGAGTGTGAATGCTGCCGAACTTAGTGCTAGAGCTGCGATTGCTGCGAAACGGTATTTCATGTTCCTTCCCCTCCTGTTGTTACGAGCGAAACAAACACATTCATGGCCTATTCTGGGCGCCCCATAGAGTGGCATAGCCAAATGCGGGTGTCCAGCGAGACTCAAAGGGAGTCCGCGCGCCGGGCAATTGGATGAAAGAAAAGGGAGGATTCTCTGGGATCCTCCCTTGGGCACTCTCAAGCTGTTTAGACGGACCAACGGCAATCCGAATTACTGAGCCGCGGTGTTGCTTGCCGCTGTGGTGCCTCCGGCCGTTTTCGGTGTCGACAGGTAACCAGTGATCTGGTTCTTGCCTACGTCGAAGACAACGATTTCGTAAGGAGACATGTGAGCCGCGCCTTTGATGTAGAACTGAACTGGTTCGCCAGCGGTCTTGTCTTTCTTCTCGATTGCCTTGTCGTCTGCCAGAACGGTCATGGTGTACTTGGAGTGCTTTTGGTCGGCCTTGTTGAGACTCATTTGGACCGGTCCGACGCGTTGAGGCGTCTTGGACTTCTGGACGGTGAATTCGTAGTAATTGCGATCGCCGCGGCGCTTGAGTTCTTCGACATCATCGTGATTCCGCGCGATCAAGCCACTCATCACGCCCATATCGCCAGTGGCACGTTCAAGTTTGTTCTTAGTGTCGTCGAGGTCGTTGCGAACGCCGGAAACGTCGCCATTCAGCTTGCTGACATCCTCGGTACTAGCTTTGGCGGCTAGTTCCGTTTTCACGTTGGATTCCAAGCCGTTCAGCTTCTTGTCGTAAGCCACGACGGCGGCCTTGGACTGCTTGCGGGCGCTGATTAGTTGTTCCTGAGTCAGATTCAGCTTGTCGGTGACGACTTTAAGATCGCTCTGAAGTTGCTGATTCTGATCGTCCGTTTTCGCCAGGCGCTGCGACAACGCGTCGTTCTGTTGCTTCAAAGCTGCTTGAACGGATTGCTCGGCAGACTTGGACTGGTTCAATGCGCTCCAGCCAAGACCCAAGCCTCCCAAAGAAATTACCCCGAGGCCTGCGATTGCCAAGCCAACCCAACGAGGGGTCGCCGCAGTCGTCAGAACCGTAGAATCCTGAAACTCGCTCATGGACTTCGTCTCCTTCGGCATTACGCCGTGTGCTGTGGAAAAGGGCACTCGTGAAGCCAAAGAGTATGTGCCGGAGGCAGGGAGGCTAAGTCGCCTTCCGGCAACTCGTTAGGAGACAACAAGGCGGTTGGAACGAAGCGTGAAGGATGTACTAGTACCAGTAAAGATTACAGAAGAGAGCGAGTATACGTAATTTTTTCAAGGCTTTACTGTAGGAAAGACTACATTAAATCGCAGTCAAAGGCCGTGGAAGGGCACAACGGCGAACAAACACACATGTGGCGGATATGAAATAACTACAGTCGAACGAGATAATTACAAAGACTTGATCAGGCGGCTTGCGAATCGGCGGAGACTTTAGGAGCCCCAAAGTAACGGTCCAAAGTGGTGGTGGCCGCATTCAAGACGAGTCTGCAATCCGGGCACGAACCGAGATGCCGCTCAATTTCCGACTGCACGCTGGGCGACAATTTTCCTTCTAAATACATGCAAATCAGATGGATGGTATCCCTACAACTCATACTAACTCTCCCCCAGCCCCAACGTGGGTGGCACGTCCGGCTGCTCGAGGTTAGTGCATTTGTTACGCCAAAAGAAACAGATTTTTACAGTGGTGCAAAGTCAATGAAACTAAAGAGCTTGATTTTTCAGCAGTACCTACCAGCGCGAGCAGCCGGAAAGTCAGTGGAAAACTTTACCAATCCGCGGGATAGATAGGCCGATTTTTGAGACCTAGGAAGAAGTGACTCGACCCCTAGCGGATCGGGGTGATTACCATTTGCTTTAACGCGGCAATGCGGTCTTCGAGAGGCGGATGGGTGCTGAACAGGCCAGAGAGGGTGCCGCTACCGAAGAAAGGCTTCACGATGCAGAGGGCCGAGGTCGCGGGAGAAATAGCTGAAGTGGGGATGCGCTTATTGTAGGCCCCAAGTTTCTCGAGGGCGCTGATCAAGCCGTATTGTTGGCCGACCATGTTCACGCCGGTCTCGTCGGCGGCGTATTCGCGGGTACGGGACAAGAAGAGTTGAAGAAGGAGTGCTGCGAAGGGAGCCAGAAAGATCATCAAGAGCGCCGAGAAGCCGCCACCTTCGCGATCGTTGTCGCGATTGCCGCCATATCCGCCAAAGATCATGGCCCAGCGACCCATTTGCGCCATATACGTAATGGCGCCAGCAATGGTGGCGGCGATGGAGCTGGTCAGGATGTCGTAATTGCGGACGTGGGAGAGCTCGTGCGCGATCACGCCTTCGAGTTCGTCGTCATTCATGACTTGCAGCAAGCCCTCGGTGACGGCGACCGATGCGTGCTTGGGGCTGCGACCGGTGGCAAAGGCGTTTGGTGCGGCGTCCGGCACGACGTAAAGCGCAGGAACGGGAATATGAGCCTTGGCGGCGAGGCGTTCCATCACTTGATAGAGACGGGGCAGTTGCTCGCGCGTGACCGGTTGAGCGCCGCTGGAGCGCAACGCGATCTTGTCTGAGAAAAAGTAGGAAACGAAATTCATGACAACCGCAATTACGAGGGCGATCTGCAGACCACCGCGTCCGCCGATGGCGCCTCCGACGACGACCAGGAGAACGCTCATGATGATGAGCAGTGCGCCGGTGCGAAGAACTTTCATGGGGGAAACCTTTCTGACGGCAGAAAACTCAGTGTAAAAGTCGGTACAGAGAGCGTCAAGCCGCTGCGCTCTTTGTATACGTTGCACGGCAGCCAGTTATTTCGTCGAGGCCGCAGCCGCCGGCTGTTTTGCTTTCGCGCGTTCGAAACGCATCTGGTCTTTTTGTCCATCGCGATCGACGCGGATGTGGTCGCCGGGCAGAATCGCGCCTTCGAGGATCTGCAGAGCCAAAGGATCCTGAATCAGGCGTTGAATGGTGCGACGAAGCGGGCGCGCGCCGTACGCGGGATCGTAGCCTTCGCGCAGGAGTAGTTGCTTCGCTGCGGGAGTAAGTTCCAGCATGATCTGACGTTCGGCGAGCAGCTTGTCGACGCTCTTGAGCATGAGATCGACGATGCGTTCCAACTGCTCTTTGCCGAGCGGGTTGAAGATAACGATTTCGTCGATGCGGTTGATGAACTCGGGTCGAAATGAGGCACGAAGCGCATCCATAGCTTCCTTGCGCGCTTTTTCCGGATCTCTCGCGGAAAGCTCGGAGATGGCGTGAGAACCGACATTAGAAGTCATGATGAGTACTGTGTTACGAAAATCGACGGTGCGGCCTTGACCGTCGGTGAGACGGCCGTCTTCGAGAATTTGCAGCAGCACATTGAAGACGTCGGGATGCGCCTTTTCGATTTCGTCGAAGAGCACGACGGAATAAGGATGACGACGCACTTGCTCGGTGAGCTGGCCACCTTCTTCATAGCCGACGTAGCCTGGAGGCGCGCCGATGAGTCGCGACACGCTGTGTTTCTCCATATATTCGGACATGTCGATCCGAATCATTAATTTTTCGTCGTCGAACAGAAATTCGGCAAGTGCGCGGGCGAGCTCGGTTTTGCCAACTCCGGTGGGGCCAAGGAAAATAAATGACCCGATGGGGCGCTTGGAATCGGAAAGGCCTGCACGACTGCGCCGGACCGCGTTGGCGACACGAGACAGCGCTTCATCTTGGCCGACAACACGCTGACGAAGACGCTCTTCCATGCGAACGAGTTTCTGGACTTCACCTTCGAGCAAGCGGCCGACGGGAATGCCGGTCCATTTCGCAACCAACTTGGCGATATCTTCTTCGTCGACTTCTTCCTTGAGCATGTGGGAATCTTTTTGCAATTCCGCCAAACGTGCCTGAGCTTGCTGCAGCTCCTTTTCGACTTGGGCGATTTTTCCGTAGCGGATCTCGGCAACTCTGGCCAGATCGCCGGCGCGCTCATAGCGATCGGCTTCAGCCTTGAGCGATTCGATCTGCTCCTTCAGCTTGCGGGTCTTGGAAATCGCTTCCTTTTCGGCCTGCCAGCGGGCTTTGCGGCCACTGGAATCTTCGCGAAGTTTGGCGAGTTCTTTTTCAATCTGAGTGCGGCGCTCAATGGAGTGCGGATCGGTTTCCTTGAGCAGCGCTTGGCGTTCGATTTCGAGTTGGAGGATTCGGCGCTCGATTTCATCAATCTCCGTAGGTAGCGAATCGATCTGCATGCGCAAACTGGCGGCTGCTTCGTCGATCAAGTCGATCGCTTTGTCGGGCAGGAAACGGTCGGAGATGTAACGATGCGAAAGCGTGGCCGCCGCGATGATCGCGGAATCCTTGATGCGAACACCATGGTGCACTTCGTAGCGATCTTTCAGACCGCGAAGAATGGCGATGGTGTCCTCGACTGTGGGCTCGTTGACAAGCACAGGTTGGAAGCGGCGTTCGAGCGCGGGATCCTTTTCGATGTGCTTTTTGTATTCATCAAGAGTAGTAGCCCCAATGGCACGCAATTCGCCGCGAGCAAGGGCGGGCTTCAACATGTTGGAAGCATCCATAGCACCTTCGGCAGCACCGGCACCAACCAGGGTGTGCAACTCGTCGATGAATAGAATGATTTGGCCTTCGGCTTCGGTGATTTCCTTGAGCACGGCTTTGAGGCGGTCTTCGAATTCACCGCGATACTTGGCGCCGGCAACGAGGGCAGCGAGGTCGAGCGCGACAAGTTTTTTGGTTTTGAGAACGTCGGGAACGTCGCCGGAAATGATGCGCTGCGCGAGACCCTCCACAATGGCGGTTTTGCCTACCCCGGGTTCGCCAATCAGAACAGGATTGTTCTTGGTGCGACGGGCGAGGATCTGCATGACGCGACGAATTTCTTCATCGCGGCCAATGACTGGATCGAGCTTGGAGCGGCGCGCCAGGTCGGTGAGATCGCGAGCGTACTTCTCGAGGGCGGCATAGGTGCTTTCGGGATTCTGCGAGGTTACGCGCTGACTGCCGCGCACTCCTGCGAGAGCCTGAAGAATCGCCTCGTGCGAGGCGCCGTTTTTCTGGAGGATTTTGCCGGCCGGATCGCGATCTTCGCCGGCGATTGCCAGGAACAGGTGTTCCGTGGAGACATATTCATCTTTAAATTTGGTGGCTTCGTCGAAGGAGCGCTCTAAGACCTGGTTAAGAGCGCGACTCATGTGCTGCTGGCCGAACCCTTGAACTTTGGGGAGACGATTGATTTCGCGTTCGACTTCTTGAGAAAGCATTTCACTGCGAATGCCCAGTCGCGCGAGTAGCGGCGACACCACGCCATCCTGTTGCTGAATGAGCGAGACGAGCAGATGCAACGGCTCGACAGCCTGATTCTCGTGCGCAGCGGCAACTTCCTGCGCCTTGGCGATGGCTTCCTGGGCCTTCACGGTCATTTTGTCGAAACTCAACATATTTCCCTCACATCGTTGGAAACTCAAAAATAAAGGGGCCGGCTGGAAATCCGGCCCCATCATGCTATCGCACTGCCGCTAGGCAAGAGGCGATTTTGCGAATTACCTGCCTGCGGCTGCGGAGGCGACTGCCGGTGTTTCCACGTGCACTTTGATCTGCTTCGGTTTTGCTTCCTCGCGCTTCGGAATAGTGAGGGTCAGCACACCGTTCTTGTAATCCGCCTTGATGGCCTCGCTGTTCACGGTGTTCGCGAGAGAGAAGCTACGGCTGAAGGAGCCATAGGTGCGCTCCACGCGCAGATAATTCTTCTCGTCGACCTTCTTCTCAAACTTGCGATCGCCGCGAATGGTCAGGATATTGTTCTCGACGCGAATGTCGAGATCTTCGGGACGCACATCCGGAAGATCAGCCTTCACGACAAGTTCGTGCTCCGTCTCGTAGATATCGACAGCAGGAGCCCAAGTAGTGATGCTGGCTTCGTCGGAAGAGTTCCCAAAAGTCTGATTAAAAAGGCGATTTACCTGGTCTTGCAGGGTAGAAGCGCCGGAGTAAGGTTCAAAGCGATTGATAGCAGCTCTCATAGTAGTATCCTCCATA
>DASXBH010000129.1:0-4663 GCA_036491775.1 Candidatus Acidiferrum sp. | reverse complement strand
TTACGATGGCTCTTTACTTCGCGGAGCGCATAAATCGGCTTGTTCTGCGATTCATAATATGTACGCGCACTGATCTCGCCCAGCAATCCCATCGACACAAACTGAATGCCACTCACGAAAAGTGCTATCGACAATAGCAGCAGCGGACCGTGCTCGGTCATCAAGTTCTGATGCCACAAAATTTTCTGTGCCAGCAGGATCGTGCCCAGTATCGTTCCGGCACCCGCTCCCGCAAGTCCCAGCATCCCAAAAAACTGCAACGGCCGCGTCGAATAATCCAGCAGGAACTTCACGATAATCAGATCAAAAAACACTCGAACGCTGCGTCCGATTCCGTAATTCGATTGCCCGCTCTTGCGCTCCGGATTAGATATCGGCACTTCTGCAATCCGCGCCCCGGTTGAACTCGCTAGCGCCGGAATAAACCGGTGCAACTCGCCATACAACTGGATTTCCTGCAGAATCTCCCGCCGGTACGCCTTGAAAGTCGTCCCAAAATCGTGCAGATCAATTCCCGATAGCTTTGCCATCATCCAGTTGGCGATCCGGCTCGGCACCTGCCGCATCAACCAGTGATCTTTTCTCTGATACCGCCAGCCGCTCACTAAATCGTAGCCTTCTTCAATCTTTTCGATGAACAGCGGAATCTCTTCTGGATCGTGCTGCAAATCTCCATCCATCGAAATCACAATTTCGCCACGCGCAAAATCAAAGGCCGCCTTCAACGCGGGAGTCTGCCCAAAATTACGCCGCAGCCGCACCACATTCACGCGCCGGTCGTGCTCGTAAATTTCCGAAAGCACTTTGTAAGTGTTGTCTTTGCTTCCATCATCTACAAACACCATCTCGTATGGCTCGCCGATCGAGTCCATCACTTCCGTGATCTTCATGTACAACGTGGGGATGTTTTCCTGTTCGTTATAGAACGGGACAACAATCGAATAGTGAATAGGCGTTTCACTTCGCATACGAACTTACTGCCTTTCCTTGGTTTTCCACTCGGCGCTCTCGTGGCGCCCGCTCGCTCGCCAACCTGACCTGGCCTTACGTCGGATGCGTAATTCGCGGCCCGTGAACGCCCGCCTTACGCGCCTTCCCCCATAAGTTTGTAGTTTATCAGGCGAATCCCTCGAGTGGCGACTACTTTTCTAACCCGTTCGTCGGTCAGAATCGCCAGTTCCGTCTGCCTTGAATCCTGTAGCCGCGTCGCCGACTTCTTCAGATCGTCGTCTACATACCCCGGGTGGCACATCAACTCCGTCGTCCCATCCGGCAGCTTTTCCAGCAGACATTCCACTCCCTCGCGCGTCATCACTCCGGTCTGCGCGATCCCGCAAAAGTAATCCGCCGTGGCAATGCCGCAGCGCTCCGCCATCTCTTTCGCGTCCCGCGCCAGCATCTTCAATCCTCTCGCCTGCACGCCTTGCTTCAGCATCACGCCGCTTTGCTGCTCGCCTCCCGTCGAGAGCGCTGCCCGCAAGGTCGATTCTTCGTGTGCGACGCGGATGGAACGTATCCCATGTTTCTTCGCCAGTCTTAGCGCTATGTCAAATAACCCGGGCAGCATCTGCACATGTTTGTGCCCGTCCAGGTGTGTCGGCGCGATCCCTGCCTCTTTCACCTTCCGTATCTGCGCGTCCCATTCCTTCTCCACTTCGCGCAAGGGCAAACTCCGCCGCGCCAGACGCATCAGCAAACTTTCCGGGCCTCCCTCAAACTCGTTCTTCTGATTGGTCACCCCGCGAACATCGTCTGCCCGCGCCGTAGGCTTTCCGTCGCTCAAATTGAGGTGCACGCCAATTCCCAACTCGGGATTGTCGCGCGCCACCTGCAGCGCCTCTTCGAACGCGCAGCCATTCGCCAGCAGGGAAGTGCTGGTTACCAATCCTTTGCGATGGGCTTCTGCGATCCCTCGCGTTACCCCCGCAGTCCAGCCCAAATCGTCCGCATTTACGATAAGATTCTTCACAATCCCGCTTCCGCCTGTCCCTCGGTACAGCTACTCTTTCGCCTGCTACGCCGCATTCGTACCATTGACCGTTTTTGCATCCTAACTCTAGCATGCCCATGTGAGGTCAGAATGCCCGTTAACCTTCGCGAATTGAAGGAAATAGGTTCACGCTATAGCGACAAGCGTCGCGGCCGCCGCATGAACTCCCGCGTTCACATTCGCTTAGAGTGGGAAAACGCCGGTTCCAGGCGCCTCTCCGAAGAGGCTCACACCCGGGTCGTCAATCCCTACGGCTGCATGGTCATCCTCTCCAACAATCTCGAACTCGATCAGCGCCTGGCCCTGACCAATCTCGCTACACAAACCAGCAATGCCGCGGTCATCGTCTGGAAAGGGAACCCGCAGTCCGACGGTTGGGAATACGGCGTCGAACTTGTCGCGCCGGATATGGATTTCTGGGGATTAGAACTGTGAACCCTCCACAAAAACCTGTCATCCCGCAGAAGCCGGGAATCGCTGCCGCCAATCCCGGGCAGCAGGTCAAGCGTAGCGCCACGGCTGTTCGTCCTCAGACCAACGAAGAACGCCGCCGCGCCCAGCGTGTGCTCTTAAAGATGCCGGTATTGGTTCACTTGCCCGGCAAAGCCAATCCGCTGCACGGTTTCACCCACACGGTAAGCGCCAGCGGCGCCATGATCATTTTGCCCGAAGGCCTTTCCCAGGGCACTAAACTCGTCATCGAAAATACCAAGACGCAAAAAAGGGTCGACGCTCATGTCGTCCGTCCACCTCAGATGAATTCCGAGGGCTCCTTGGTTCCAGTCGAGTTCATCGCTCCATCGCCGCAGTTCTGGAATATTTTCTTCCCTCCAGCCACTGCCTAAGCGAAAGGGCAAAAAGCAGCTCTTTTCACAAACGATCGCTGCTCGCCGCGGAAACAATTTTCCGCCACAACTTTGAACAAACAAAAGGCGCCCCAAACATCAGAGCGCCCTTTGTTTACTCTGCTTTCCACCTATTTAGTGATAGTGATCGAAATGCTTCCGTTGGACGCCGCGTAGTTCGTGTCGCCGCTGTACACTGCGTTGATCGTTCGTGTGCCCGGGCCGCTCCCGCTGCCGCCTCCACCGCCGCTGGTGTTTGAACTCCCGCCGCAGCCTGCGATTCCAGCTGCCAGCAATGCGAACGCAATCAATCCCGCATAGGCATACGCCCGGCGCCGCTGTTCCGGCATCCACCGCATTCCCGCCAGATACAACGCTGCACACAACGCTACAATCGCCAGTGGCACCGCCGGCATCCACGGAGTTCCCGGCTTTGTCGTTGGCGGCGGATAAAGGGCCGAAATCGCCGTGGTCACCGTTGCCACGCAATAGGCTGTTCCCGTCTGTATTGTTGTGCCCGCGGGCGGACTGGTATTCGCCGCGCCCGATGTTGGCGTGCACGTTACGGCTGCTCCCAAGCTCGTACTCCCATTTGAGAACTGGATCGTGCCCGTTGGTCCGGCCCCGTTGCTGGTCGTTACTTCATACGCCGTCAGCTTCACCATCGTCCCTGCCGTGATCGAAGTTAAGCTGCTTCCTACCGCCGTCGTTGTCGGCGCCTTCGTGATCGTCACCGAAAGCGTATTGCTGGTGTTCGCCGTGTAATTCGGATCGCCGCTGTAGCTTGCTTTTATGCTGTGGCTTCCCGGCGCTAACTGGATTGGCTGATCCTCCGCAATTCCTTGATTATTCAGCTTCGCGGTGGCGGAGGCACCTGACGTCGGTCCATTCGGATAGTCCGGCAAGGGATTGCCATTGTCCGTCAACGACACCGTCCCAGTAGGGCAAGGTGTTCCTGGCGTTGTCAGCGTGCCGCCACTGGTGCACGCTGTCCCACCGTGCGTTACCGCGATTTGCAAGATGTACGGACTTCCATAACTCACATTTTGTGAAGCGGTGCTCGGCACTGGATTATTGTTCGTATCGAAGGTCACGAAACTCAGCGTAACCGTGCTGGCTTGTCCGCTTCCTCCCACCGTCACCGCCACAGCCGCAGACGTGCTCGTTGCATGCGTGGCGTCCCCGCCGTAAATCGCCTCAATCGACGTTGTTCCCGGCGGCAACAGCATCGTGCTCGCCGTTGCTTTACCAGCTGACAAGTTAAATGGCCCGAAACCTTGCTGGCCTGTTGCCGTTATTGCCACCAGCGAAACACTACCCGTCGGTGTCCCCGACGACGACGTCACCGTCACCGGTATGCTGAAGACCTGCCCCGATGTAACTGTTGTCGCACTTGGCGTCCCCAGTGTAGTCGTCGTTGCTGTTCGTCCCGCTGTTCCCCACGCACTCAACAAATTCGCCACATTAATCGATCCCAGCCCCGTCGCCAGATCGTAACCTTGCACCGCATTAAACGCCGGATTGCTGGTATCTGGAACGGTGGTATCCACAAGTAACCCGAAACCGCTGCTCGTCGTGTTGCTGCAATTTGCCGTTCCCGCCACGCACGCCACCGCGTTGTTTCCTTTCGTGATGTCGTTAAACACGCACGAAGCTGGAATCGGCGTCCCGGGGGGCGTGAACGAACTCGAATTGCAGCTCGCAAACGTTTCCTTTGCTGCCAATGTGTACAGCACAAAGTTCGCGTTACCTTGCCGCCCTGATCTTCCTGCGGTTACCTCAGACTGATTCACCAACGCCATGATTCCCGCAAACGACGGCGTCGATC
>DASXBH010000128.1:0-13975 GCA_036491775.1 Candidatus Acidiferrum sp. | reverse complement strand
GCGGAAAGCATTGCCGACAAGTTCGAACAGCTCTTCGCGCAAAAAATGGCAGCGTTGAAAGTGGGCGATCCATTTGAAGAGAGCACTGAACTTGGACCGATGTCCACGCCCGATGGCGTTCTCGATCTGGACCGCGACGTTCGTAAGTCGGTCGAAGCGGGCGCGAAAGTTTTGACCGGTGGCAAGCCGCTGGATCGTCCTGGGAACTTCTATGCGCCGACGGTGCTCGCCAATATTCCGGTTGATTCGCCAGCGTACAAAGAGGAAATGTTTGGACCAGTGGCCAGCGTGTTTCGTGCCAAGGATGTGGACGACGCAATTCGCATCGCCAACGATAGCCGCTTCGGCCTGGGAGCCAGCGCCTGGACTAATGACACTGCGGAGCGCGAGAAATTCATTAATGGACTGGATGCGGGGATGGTGTTCATCAACCGCATGGTGGCCTCAGACCCGCGAATCCCGTTTGGGGGCGTGAAGTGGTCAGGCCATGGCCGTGAACTCGGTGCCGTAGGTATCCGAGAGTTCACCAATATGAAAACAGTGTGGATTGAAGACGGCCAGTAAGCAGGGGTAAGCAAAGGCGGTTGCGAAGTGGGAGAGGCAGTGGTATAGTGGTCTGACAATTCGACCATACTGGACTCTTGCATGTTTGCTGCTCAACATCCCTGCTGCGTCTTCCGCTTGATCTCGGTTGTCGGGTCCGGGAGGTTCTAATGTACAAAATCGTGCGCTCGTCTCGCCTGTACGAACAAATCGTTCAGCAAGTTGAGGAATCCATCCAGAAGGGCCAGCTCAAACCTGGCGATCAACTTCCCCCTGAGCGTGAACTCGCCGAACAATTTGGAGTAAGCCGCACCGCAGTGCGCGAAGCGGTGAAAGCGCTACGAGAAAAAGGCTTGGTCGAAGCGTATCCTGGCCGCGGAACATTCATCACTGACGGGACCTCCTACACCATTCGGCAGTCGCTGGACCGCATGATGCGCAGCGGCAACGAAGGCTTCGCGTTTCTCGCCGAAGTACGACAAATCCTGGAGCCCGAAATCGCGGCGCTGGCAACCACGCGCGCCGATGACGAAGCACTGGAAGCAATGCGCAAGCAAGTGGAAATCATGGACACGGCCAAAGAGGATCCGGACGCATTTATCGAAGCGGACCTGGACTTTCACCTGGCGCTAGCCGAGGCTGCCGCGAATCCCATTATTTTATCGCTTATCGATTCGATTGTGGGCCTGCTGCGGGAGCAGCGTATGGGAATTTTTCAGGTAGAAGGCGGCCCGGAGCGCGGGCAATATCACCACAAAAAAATTCTGCAAGCGGTGGAGCATCGCGATGCGGCAGGAGCACGCGAGGCGATGAAGGCGCACCTTGCGCAAGTGGGCGACGATTCGCGGCACGCACCGAACGAACGCGAATAACAGGAACAGCTTCAATTAAGTCCGGTTCAGGAAGTTTTCTTTTAAGCAAGTTGGTTCGAGGAGGAGAGTGTTCGTGGCTAATCTCGGATTCGTCGGCTTAGGTGTGATGGGCAGCGAAATGGTGAACCGGCTGCTCAGCAAGGGCCACAGCGTCACTGGTTACAATCGCACCAAATCGAAAGCGGATTGGTTGCTCAAGAAGGGCATGAAGTGGGGCAACACGCCGCGGGAAGTGGCGGCCGCGTCAGAAGTCGTGTTCTCGATGGTCACAAATTCCGCGGCGCTCGACGCGGTGATGAACGGCCCTGATGGAATCCTTGCGGGACTTACACCGGGAAAAACGGTAGTGGACATCAGCACGGTGAGCCCTGCGTTCAGCCGCGAAATAGCCAAGAAAGTTCGCGAAAAGGGCTGCGACATGGTGGACGCGCCGGTTTCCGGGAGCGTCATCACGTTGCAAGAAGGCAAGCTGAGCGTGATGGTGGGCGGGCGCAAAGAAACTTTTGAAAAAGTGAAGGCGCTGCTGCTAGACATCGGCCCGAAGGTCACGCACGTGGGAGACAACGGGTTGGCGTTGGTGATGAAGATTGGAACGAACCTGAGTCTTGCGGTACAGATGCTGGCGTTTTGCGAAGGCGTGCTGCTGGCGGAGAAAAGCGGAATCAAACGCGAAACGGCGGTAGACGTTTTGACGCATAGCGTAATTGCGTCGCCAATGGTTCAGTATCGCGGGCCATTTGTCTTGAAGATGCCGGATGAAGCGTGGTTCAACGTCAACATGATGCAGAAGGATATGTTGCTGGCGCTGGAATTGGGGCGGCAACTGGATGTGCCGATGCCGACCACATCGATCACCAATGAATTTTTGACGGCGGCCCGGGGCATGGGTTTCGTGGAACAGGATTTCGCAGTGGTATTCGAGGTGTTGGCTCAAATGTCGGGAGTAAAGAAATGAAGACCGAAACGGATCCGGGAAAAACCGAGGCGACTCAGAAGTCAGAGCTATGGATGCGTTTGTATCGCCAGATGGTGAGGATCCGCCTGTTCGAAGAGCAGGTGAACGAGCTCTATACACGCGCGTTGATGCCCGGGCTTGCCCATCTTTACATCGGCGAAGAAGCGGTGGCAGTGGGAATCTGCGAAGCGCTCACCAATAAGGATTACATTACCAGCACGCATCGCGGCCACGGGCACTGCCTGGCCAAGGGTGCGTCGCCGGACCGCATGTTCGCGGAATTATTGGGCAAGGAAGCGGGTTATTGCCGCGGCAAAGGCGGATCGATGCACATCGCCGATCCGGCCACGGGAAATCTGGGAGCGAACGCTATCGTATGTGGGAGTGCGGGAATCGCAACGGGTGCGGCACTAACCGCGAAGCGGCTGAAGACCGATCACGTCTCAATTTGTTTTTTTGGAGAAGGCGCGCTCGGACAGGGAGTGCTGTATGAAGTGATGAATCTGGCGTCGCTGTACAAGCTACCGGTCATTTACGTTTGCGAAAACAATTTGTACACGGAATATACGCATTACACAGAAACGACTGCCGGAGATATTTTGGCGCGCGGAACTGCTTTCGGAGTGCACTCGGAAGGCGTTGATGGGCAAAACGTGCGGGCGGTCTACGAAGCTGCCTCACGGCTGATAGGCCGCGCGCGGAAGGGCGAGGGCCCGGCGTTTTTGGTGTGCGATACGTACCGCTACACCGGCCATCACGTTGGGGATATCAATCGCGAATATTACCGCACGAAGGCGGAAGAGCAGGAATGGAAGACCAAGCGCGATCCTATTCAGAATCATTGCGCGTTTTTGATCGAACAAAGAATTGCCACGGCGGACGCGCTGAAAGCTATTGAAGACGAAGTGCGTGCCGAAATGAAGGCCGCCGTCGATTTCGCAATCGCAGCGCCTTATCCGGAGCTGAACGAAGTGGACCAGGACGTCTATGCTTGAAACCTCTGTTCGAGAATTGACATTTGCGCAGGCCATACGCGAAGCGCTCGCGGAAGAAATGCGTCGCGATCATCGCGTGTGTATTTTTGGCGAAGATGTAGCCGAAGCGGGCACGCCGTTCAAAGTGTTGTCCGGGCTGGTGGAAGAATTCGGCTCGGAACGCGTCCTCGATACTCCCATTTCTGAAGCAGGCTTCACGGGCATGGGTGTTGGCGCGGCGATGACGGGATTGCGCCCGGTGGTCGACATCATGTTCGGCGATTTCCTGACGCTGACCATGGACCAGATGGTGAATCAGGCGGCGAAAGCGCACTACATGTCGGGCGGCACGTGGAAAGTGCCAATGGTGTTACGCACAACGCTGGGTGCGACGCGACGCTCGGCTGCCCAACATTCGCAATCGCTGCATGCGTGGCTCAGCCACGTTCCGGGATTGAAAGTGGTAATGCCCTCCACGCCGTATGACGCGAAGGGACTGCTGAAAACGGCAATTCGTGACGACAACCCGGTAGTCTTTTTCGAAGACAAGATGATGTACAAGCAGAAGGGTCCGGTGCCTACGGAGGAATACACGATTCCACTGGGCCTGGCGGACATCAAGCGCGCTGGCGATGACATCACGCTGGTAGCAACGAGCAGCATGGTGCAGGTGGCGCTGGGCGCAGCGAAACTGCTGGAAGAAATGGGCATCGAAGCGGAAGTGATCGATCCACGAACCACCTGGCCACTGGATGAAAAGACGCTGATCGATTCGGTAAAGAAAACGGCGCGCGCGATTGTGATCGACGAAGGCTACGGCCGGTATGGCGTAACCGGCGAAATTGCTTCGGTGATAGCCGAAGGAGCATTCTTCAACATGGAAGCTCCTGTGAAGCGCATGGGCGCGATGCACGTTCCAATTCCCTTTTCTCCCCCGCTCGAAGATCTGACGGTACCGACGGAACAAACGGTATTCGAGGCGGCGTGTGCGCTGTGCGGTAAAGCCTGACGAATTAAGAATGGAGGCGTAGCGTGGCACTAAAAACATACGGCCCAATGGCAGTGGATTGGGAAAATCGCATTGATTTCGACCGGCTGCGCCGGGAACGACTGTCGCGGGCCAAGGCTCTGCTGGCGAAGTCGGAGATGGGGGCGCTGCTCTGTTTTGACATGAACAACGTGCGCTATCTGACCGCGACACACATTGGCACATGGGCGCAAGACAAAATCAGCCGCTTTGCGTTGCTGCCGCAAAAAGATGAGCCGATTTTGTGGGACTTTGGTTCCGCAGCGCGGCACCACCAGCAAAATTGCCCATGGCTCGGCGATCGCTCTCGTCCGGGAATTCCGTTGCTGCGCGGCGCGATGTCGCCGGAAATGGGACGCGCAGAAAATGTGGCGCGCAAGATCAAGATTGAGTTGGAAATGCGCGGGCTCCATAAAGCTCCGCTGGGAATCGACGTTGTCGAGCCGCCGATTCTCTTCGCACTGCAGCGCGAAGGCATTACGGTGGTGGATGGCCAGCAATTGATGTCGGATGCGCGCGTCATCAAGACGCAAGACGAAATTTCTTTGCTGAACCATTCCGCGATGATGGTCGATGCCGCGTACGACGAGCTGTATCGCGCCATGAAGCCGGGATTCAGTGAGAATCAAGCGGTAGGACTGGCCAGCAAAGTTTTGTACGACCTGGGTTCGGAATATGTGGAAGCGGTAAACGCGATTTCCGGCGAGCGCTGCAACCCGCATCCGCACGTGTTTTCGGATCGCGTGTTGCGGCCCGGCGATCCGGTTTATTACGACATTCTTCATTCGTACATGGGCTATCGCACCTGTTATTACCGGACCTTCACGATTGGCTATGCATCGCACGCGATGAACGATGCGTACAAGCGCTGCCGCGAATACCTGGATGCGGCGATCGAGTTGGTACGGCCCGGGCGGACCACGGCGGAAATTGCTTCGGTGTGGCCGAAGGCGCAGGAATTCGGTTTCCCCGACGAAGAAGCAGCGTTCGCGTTGCAATTCGGACACGGCATCGGGCTGGCAATTTGGGAAAAGCCGGTGATCAGCCGAATGGTTTCGCTGGAACACTCGCATGAAATCAAGCCGGGCATGGTGTTTGCGCTAGAAACTTTCTGGCCCTCGAAGGATGGATGGAGCGCGGCACGCATCGAAGAAGAAATTGTGGTGACGGAAACCGGGCACGAAGTGATCACGCGTTTTCCCGCGGATCAATTGATGGTCGCGGGGGCCCACTATCACACGGTCAGCGGCCCGCTGCCGATGTTGCGCGAAAACGAACAGACTCCCAGCAAGCGCGTCAAGGAAATGGTAGAAGCCAGCGCTAAACACGAAGGAGTGGCGGCCACGGACTAACGCGTTCGTTCCTGGCTCGTAAAAAAGACTATGGCGATCAGTGTGGTGATGCCTGCGCTGGAAATGGCGCAGGAAAATGGGAAATTGCTGGCGTGGCGCAAAAAAGAAGGCGAGTCGGTGCGCAAGGGCGAGCCGTTGCTGGAAATCGAGACGGATAAGGCGGTCGTGGAAGTTGAGGCTCCGGGGGACGGCGTGCTTGCCGGAGTTACCGCAGAGGTAGGAGCGGTTGTTCCGGTGGGCGAAACGATTGCGTGGCTGGTGGCACCGGGAGAGAAACCTCCCGCGAAATCGGCGACAACGGCAGCTCCCAGCGCACGCGCGACGACGGTCGCGCCGACTGCGGCTTCGTCGGCCCCCGCACAAAAATCTGCGGCGGCGGCACCGGCAGCTAACGTGCAGATCTCGCCGAAGGCGCGGCGTCTTGCGAAGGAACTTGGCGTCGACATTTCGCAGGTGCGTGGTACCGGCCCCGACGGAACGATCACCGCTGAAGATGTGCAGGGATTTGCGGATGGAAAGTCTGGCGGCTCGGCAGTAGCGGCGGCGAGTTCCGCGAGTGCTGCTGCAACCGGCGCGACGGCTGGGGGTGGAGAGCCACTTAGCCAAATCGCACGACTCATGGCCGAGCGCACTACGCAAAGCTGGACAACAGTTCCCCACTTTTTCCTGGTGCAGAACGTCGATGCAGGCAAGCTGGTTGAAACGCAGAAAAAACTGGGTGCAGGCGCGGCAGCGGGCACGGCTCCTTCCGTTACCGATGTGCTGATCGGAATTCTGGCGCGCGTTCTGGCCAAGCATCCGAGAATGAATTCCAGTTGGGCGAATGGAACGATTCACGCGAATCCAGACGTGAACATCAGCGTCGCTATGGCCGTGAAGGATGGAGTGGTTGGTGCCGTCATTTCTAAGGCCGATACGTCCAAGATCGCGGACATCTCGAAAGTGCGCCGCGAACTTACTGACCGCGCTCGCGGGGGCAAACTTCGCCCTGCCGATATTTCTGGCGGAACCTTTACGCTGAGCAACCTGGGCATGTACAAGGTTGACGCGTTCACCGCGATCATCACGCCGCCGCAATGCGCCATTCTGGCGGTAGGCGCGATCATCGACACGGTTGTGCCGGTCGATGGCAAGCCTGGTATCCGCCCGGTGATGACTATGACCCTCTCCAGCGATCATCGTGTCGTCGATGGTGCGCGTGCCGCGGAGTTTCTTGCGGAACTCGCTAGCGCCATTCGCGATCCGGAAAAATACTTGTAGTGAGAAGCAGTTCGCACGAATCTTCTTGAGAGGTGTGTAATTGCCTAGCACTACCGAGCCTTCGGCCCCGATCACGACGTCCAGCAAAAAGAAGCGACCCTTCTATTTAGACCCCACAGTGCAGGTGCTGTTCGCGATCGTTGCCGCGATTGCGCTGGGGTATCTGCGTCCAGACACGGCGATGGCGATGAAACCGTTGGGAGATGGCTTCATTCGGCTGATTACGATGATCATCACGCTGATTATTTTTTGCACGGTGGTGACGGGTATCGCCGGAATGGAAGACATGAAAAAAGTGGGGCGGGTCGGCGGAAAAGCGCTCATCTACTTTGAAGTGGTTTCGACGATCGCGCTGATCATCGGCCTGATCGTAGGCAACGTGGTGAAACCCGGCGAAGGCTTCAACATAAACCCGGCGACACTCGACGCGAAAGCAGTTACGGAATATGCGGGGCAAGCGAAAGCGCAAAGCGTACCTGATTTCGTGATGCACATTATTCCGACTACGGTGGTGGATGCGTTTGCGAAGGGCGACATTCTGCAGGTGCTGCTGATCGCGCTGTTATTCGGGTTTGCGCTTTCGGCCATCGGGCCACGCTGTAAGCCGCTCGTAGAAATCATCGATGCCGTGACGCAAGCAGTGTTTGGCATCGTGAAAATTGTGATGAAACTGGCGCCACTGGGCGCGTTCGGCGCGATGGCGTTTACCGTAGGCAAATTCGGAATCGCGTCGCTTGGGCCACTGCTGAGGCTAATTGGGACGTTTTACCTTACGTCGATTTTTTTTGTCGTGGTGATGCTCGGCATGATTGCGCGCCTGGCAGGCTTCAACATTTTTAGATTTCTGCGATACATCCGGGAAGAAATTGTGCTGGTGCTGGCAATCAGTTCTTCGGAGCCGGCCATGCCTACCCTGATGGCGAAGCTGGAAAAATTGGGATGTTCGAAGGGATTGGTTGGGCTGATCGTGCCGACCGGCTATACCTTCAACACCGACGGCACCGGCGTTTACATGACGTTGGCGGCGCTTTTCGTGGCGCAGGCGACGAACATTCATCTGACCTTGATGCAACAGTTGACGATTCTCGCCGTGGCGGTTCTCACCTCCAAGGGCGCGAGCGGCGTGCAGGGCGCTTCGTTCATCGCACTGGTAGGAACGTTGATGGTGATCCCAACAATTCCCGTTGCGGGTATGGCGCTGATCCTGGGGATCGACCGTTTTATGAGCATGTGCCGCGCGACGGTGAACATGATCGGGAACGGAGTGGCGACGTTGGTGGTGGCGCGCTGGGAAAAAGAAGTGGATCCGGCCACGTTGCGAGCGAATTTGGCGGGAGACAGCACCGTCTCGACAATTTAGCAGCGTGAACGATGACGCGGTGAGTTGCGCTTCGCAACGGGCGCGGATCTTCGCAGTGAACTAGGGGCAGGCGGAACATGCCAGATCAATTCGACGTCGTTGTGGCTGGGGCGGGGCACAACAGCTTGCTTGCCGCGGCTTACCTAGCGAAAGCCGGGTACAAGTGCCTCGTTCTTGAGGGCCGACCGATCGTCGGTGGTGGCGTTAAGTCGGCGCACCTCACGCTCGAAGGGTTCGTTCACGACGTTTGTTCCTCGGCACATAACGGAATTCACGGCAATCCGGTAATTCGCGAGAATGAACTGAACCTCAGCGATTATGGCCTGGAATACATTTATCCCGATCCGGTGTTTCACATGCCATTTCCGGATGGCACGTACATCACGCAGTGGCGCGACCTGGATCGCACGTGCATGGAGTTCGGCAAATTCTCAAAAAAAGATGGCGATGCGTATCGGCGTATGATCACTGATTACGAAACGGTCAAACCGCTAATTAACGCGGTTACTTTTACTCCCATCGGATTCGGCAAGCCTTTGAATGAGCGGCTGGCCACACATCCGCAGGGCAAAATCTGGCAGCGGCGGTTGGCGATGTCGGCGTGGGACGTGGTGAGCGAAACATTTGAAGATGATCGTTGTCGCGCGTTCATGCTGGGGTGCCCGTACGCGCTGCAACCGGTGGATGCTCCGATGAGTGCGCGGGCGGCGTATATTCCGCTACACCAGCAGCGCGAGAGTCGCCCGCTACCTAAAGGCGGTTCCGGTGCGCTAACGCAAGCGCTGGCCGCATGCATCGAAGCGCACAGAGGCGTGATTCTTCCCAATAAATGGATCAAAGCGCTGATCATCGAAAATGAGAAATGCGCCGGGGTGGAATGCAGCGACGGCACTTCGTATCGCGCGCAAAAAGCGGTGCTGTCCACGATTCACATCAAGCAGTTGGTCGACATGGCGCCGAAAGAATTGTGGGGCGAAGATTTTCTGTACGGCGTGGATACCTGGGAAGCGGGCCTGACGCTTTTCGCTACGAACTATGCCACCACCGAGCCGCCGAAATATACGGTGGCGGGCGGGCAAACTTTGTCGCCGGTACATTCTGGATTTATGGTCAGCGGTGAGCGCGCTTTGGAGATGAGCTACGACTACGCGTGCGGCAACGTAAATTACAAAAACCCATCGCTACACGTAATCTGCTGCAGTCTGGCCGATCCGACACGGGCTCCCAAGGGCATGCATACCATTAAAGTGGTGGCTTACCAGCCTTACGGTCTGCGGGAAGGCCCGGAACACTGGGACAAGATTAAGCGGGAAGTTTCCGATGCGAATCTTGAATTCGTGCGTCGTTTCTCGCCCAATCTAACGGAAGATAAAATTCTGGCGCGCACCGTGGAAAGTCCGCTGGATTGGGAACGCATGAATCCGCACAACTGGCATGGAAGTTGTCACGCTGGCGGCTCGGAACCCTCGCAAATTGGAGCGCTGCGGCCAATGGCTGGCTGGGCGCAGCATCGCATGCCGATTCCAGGTCTGTATCAGACTGGGGCTACAACCCATCCCGGCGGTTCGGTAACGGGTGGACCCGGGCGTAACGCTGCCACCGTAATGCTCAAAGACTTTGGAACCAGTATAGAAGAAGTAGTGAAGAAGAAATCCTAAAGTTGCCGGGGCATTACGCCTAGAGGCGAGCTCGCCGTCTGACGATTCGTAAACCGCAATTATTCGATTACAGTCTGTTCCCCAAAGGCAATTTGCCAGTGCCCGCTGCGCTTGGTGAACACCCGCGTGATGTGCAAGGTTTTGCCGTGGTGCGATTTGTGCTCGGAACGCATCACCGCGGCGTCTCCTAAAACCCACACCTTCATGTTCACGACTTCGGCCGGGATCAGCGTGATGTTCTTGCTCTTCAGATCTTTGATCATTGCTACGCGATCCTGCTTGTTGAGTGGCGGGCCGCCGTCCGGAGTAACAAACACAAAATCGTCGGTGAAGTTTGGGATCCACGCATCGACATCGTTTGTCAAAACCGTTTGTTCCACTTTTTGCCACATGGAGGAAACTTCTCCCTCGGCGGCATTGTCTGGCTTGTATGGAATCGTCTTGCAAGGATTCTCGCAGGCTACCGGTCCGCCATCGCTGGGCGAACCAAAACCGCTGCGCTTTTCCGGCGTTTTGTCGGCCTTGGTCGTTTCCTGATAGATCAGCAGGCGCCAACCTTCTGGCCGCTCGACCCAAACTCGCACGAAGCGCACCGAGGCGTTTTGCGATGGGATGCGGTGCGTACCGCGAAACAGCACGACCTGGCCTTCGTCCATCGAAGCAACGTCGGTGTCGGGATCGGACTTGAATGAGCCCAAGTTCGCGAGAGTTTCGGACTTGCCATGGGTCTTGCCAGTGCGGTCGGTCCAGCTAAAGTCAGTGTCGGCCAGTTTGCCGGCCTCAGTCGAATCGTTCTTATTCACAGCGTCGGTCCAAGCGTGATCAGCGTTGGCAACGCTGGAGCTGTCCGCACTGAGCGCAGCGCGAGAGGTCAAAAATAAGCATGCAACGAGAACACTAGACGCGAGCAGCACGGAACGTCTGCAGAATAAGGACATGAAGCCTCCCATAAAGCGAGGTACAGAATTGGTCAGACCACCACACCGCGCTTGACTTGCACGCTTGAGTATCATATTTTTGAATCTCTTGCAATCAGGAAACCGAGGCGTGGACGCAGGATATGTATGGTGGCACGATGACCATACCTGTGGTTTTGCCCGCCACTTTCTTCTCTCTCTGCGGTCGCACGACGGGTGGTCGGTGCAATGAAGTTGGGGACTGGAGACGCTAGCGCACATGGCTGATCAATTCGACATCGTCGTTGCGGGCGCCGGCCACAACAGTCTGATCGCCACCGCGTACCTTGCCAAAGCCGGTTACCGTTGCCTGGTGTTGGAGAGCCGCGCACTCGTCGGTGGCGGCGTAAAAACCACGCAACTCACACTCCGCGGATTCCACCACGACGTGTGTTCCTCGGCGCACGTATTGATACAAGACAGCCCAATATTTCGCGATGATGAATTGGAGCTTGGAAAGTACGGCCTGGAATATATTTTTCCGGACCCCGTGGTTCACCTCCCTTTTCCAGATGGAACGTATCTGACCCAGTGGCGCGACCTGGATCGCACTTGCGAAGAGTTCGCGAGATTTTCGAAGAAGGATGCGATCGCGTACCGGCGCATGATGACCGAATACGAAGCGATCAAACCGTTGCTGGCGGCAACTTCGTACACACCGGTGGGATTTGGCAAGCCGCTGAACGAGCGGCTTGCGGAACATCCACAAGGAAAAATCTGGCAGCGCCGCATGGCGATGTCGGCGTGGGAAATTATTCGCGACCAGTTTGAAGACGAACACTCGCGCGCATTCATGGTATGGATGGCGTATCAGACAGTAGAGCCTCCCGAAGCCGCGGCAACCGGCCGGCTTGCGTATTCCATTTGTGCCGGACGGCAAAAATGGAGTTGGACTACGCCAAAGGGTGGCTCTGGCACACTGACCCAAGCACTGGCGAAACTGATTGAAGAGCACGGTGGCACGATCTTGACCAATAAAACGGTCGAGCGATTGATCGTGGAAAACGGCAAATGCACCGGAGTGGAATGTACGGACGGAAGTTCATACCGGGCGCAGAAAGCAGTGCTCTCCACGATCCACATTAAGCATTTGGTGCAGATGGCTCCTTCCGCAGCGTTTGGAGACGATTTTCTCGCCGGCGTGGAAACGTGGAGGGCGGGGATCACGCTTTTCGCAACACATTACGCTTCGAAGGAGCCTCCCAAATTTCCGGTTGCAGGCGGGACATTGACTTCGGTCGCTGCAGGCACGATGGCTACTGCAGAACGCGGTATGCGTGTGTCTTATGATTTCGCCCGCGGCGCCGTGAATGTGGAAGATCCACCATTGCTGATTGTGTGTAGCACGGTGGCAGATCCTTCGAGGGCACCCGCAGGCATGCACACCATCAAGGTGATCGGCAATCAGCCCTACGAACTAAAGGAAGGGCCGCAGCATTGGGACAAGATTAAAGATGAAGTTTCAAACGCAAATTTGAAATATCTGCGGAAGTTTGCGCCCAATTTGACGGACGATAAAATCCTGGCACGCATCGTGGAAAGTCCGCTCGACCTGGAACGCATGAACGCTCACAATTGGCACGGCACCTGCCATGGTGGGGCGCAAGATGCCGCGCAGTCTGGCGGATTACGGCCGGTACCGGGGTGGGCGCAGCATCGCATGCCGATTGGTGGCTTGTATCAGACCGGTGCAACGACGTATCCGGGCGGTTCGGTGTCGGGTGGCCCAGGACGCAACGCAGCAACCGTCATGCTGAAAGATTTTGGTTCGAGCTTGGATGAAGTGCTGAAGAAAAAGGCATAGGCGTGATGTACGGCATCTGGTTGCGAGGTTCGCGTCCGTCGAAGCCGGTGAAGAAAAGTTCAGGGGAGAAGGCGAATGAGCAAATTCACGCGGCGTCGATTCGTGAAAGGGGCGGCCATCGCGCCACTCGCGGTGAAGCATCTAGCGTTGCAATCAGCCACCGGCACATCGGATCGCTTCGACATTGTGGTGGCGGGCGCCGGGCACAACAGCCTGATTACCGCGGCCTACCTGGCGAAAGCGGGTTATCGCTGCGTTGTACTGGAAGGGCGTCCTAAAGTTGGCGGCGGCGTAAAGACCGCGGAACTCACGCTGCGAGGATTTCACGACGATTGCTGTTCCACGGCGCACGTCTTCATTCAAGACAATCCCATGCTGAAGAATGACGAACTGAAGCTAGGAGATTACGGATTAGAATACATCACGCCCGATCCAGTGTTTCATATTCCCTTCCCAGATGGCTCGTACCTGACGCAATGGCGCGATGTGGATCGGACCTGCGCGGAATTTGCAAAATTTTCCAAGAAGGATGCGGAAGCGTATCGCAAGATGCTGGCGGACCTGGATGCGATTCGGCCGCTGCTGATCGATGCGTCTTTCACGCCCATTGGTTTCGGTAAGCCGCTGAACGATCAATTGGCGCAACAACCGAAGGGGAAATTGTGGCAGCGCCGGATGGCCATGTCAGCTTGGGACGTGATTAAAGATACGTTTGAGGATGACCACTCACGGATTTTCGCGCTGTACATGTCGCATCTTGCTGCCGAGCCTCCCGATTCGCCCGTTACTGGACGATTGGCATACGGTGCGGCGCGACAACAGCACTCGGGACGTCCGCTGCCAAAGGGCGGTTCCGGCGCACTGACTGTGGCGCTAGCGCGATTCATCGAGGCGCACAACGGCGTGATTCTTACCAACAAGTGGGTGAAGAGCCTGATCGTCGAGAATGGAAAATGTACGGGCGTGGAATGCAGCGATGGGAGTTCCTATCGCGCCGACAAGGCAGTGGTCTCCACGGTGCACATTAAACATTTAGTGGATATGGCGCCAAAACAATTGTGGGGGGAGGATTTTCTCTATGGCGTGGACACCTGGCAGGCGGAAAACGCGATGTTCGCAACACATTACGCAACGTCGGAGCCGCCGAAATATAAAGTGAATGGCGGGACGCTCTCACCAGTGGAGTCCGGAGTTCTGGCGTCACCCTACCGCGC
>DASXBH010000127.1:0-3295 GCA_036491775.1 Candidatus Acidiferrum sp. | reverse complement strand
TAAAGAAGTAGTTCACTTCTACAACACTCGAGATGTGTACCCACAACCGGTGCTCTCCGGGCATTGCCCCGCGGGAACGGTTGAGAAGGTGACTTGTTGGCCGATGCCGGAAGATCCAAACAATGAGAATATGACCATTGGGAAGCTCGGGTTAACTTCATCGGAGGAAGATGATCTCGTCGCGTTTCTTCAGACGCTGACGGACGGCTTCGTCCAGACACCGTCTACGGCTTCCACTGCCACACCAGCCAGCGCGATCCGGAAACCTGCCAAACCTCCAAAACAGTAGAGATGTTGTGGAATGCGAACCAGGGCAGACCGGTGGTCGACACGGTCTGCCCCGCGTTCGCAAGTGATGCCGAATACTTTCTGAAAACGGAGGCACGACGATGAAGAGATTTCCTTGGATTTCTGCGTTGGTCATCGCTTGCGTGTGTTTGATGCCATCGCATTTTCCTGCTGTTCAGGTGCTGGCTACGGCGCCTACGCCTCACGTTGCGCAGATCAAGTCGGGTCCTGAATTGGAGAGCACAAACGAGAGCATGGCGATTATTCGTTGGACCACCACAAATCCTGGAGGAACGGACCTACACTACGGGATCGTGCATTACGGGACCGACGCTAAGAACATCATTCAGGTCGCAAAGTCTCCGAATCGCCGCAATCCTGCCCATCCGGACATGATTTTCAGAGTGCGTGTTACCGGACTTAATCCGCAGACTACCTACTACTACACCGTGGAGTCGACTGGGTCCACCGGTGCGAACGACGGAGTGTCGAGTGCGATAAAAATGTTCAAAACCAAATAGCGCAATTTCCTTTTCGAAGTGTGAGTTCGTTGTAGTGGTTCAATTTTTGGGGTGTGGTGGCTTGCCTAGCAAAACCTACCGAAGGTGCACATTGCGGTCGTAAAAATTATGTCGCGCTGGCAATCGCAGTGGTGTTCGCGGCGCTCGCGAAGGGTTTCCTCTTTCAGACAAAACACAAATAAGCAGTATCCCGCCAGTAGAGAAAGGCGATGCGCCCGAGAATCAGGTAGCCCGCGAGATAGGCCAAGGCGCCGAGAGCCAAGCCGTCGCAAAATAGCGAGGGCGCCAGGTGGCGGCACCGGATAGGAAAGATTCTTGCCCAGAACATCTTTCCTGGCTGTGTTGTGGTTCACCGCAAATGCACTCGGTTCTGGCGAAATCAGGCTCTCGTTGCGTAGAATGCATCCTCAATTGCCGGTCGGCCTGACGTTCCCTCTAGCGGGGTTAGCACAGAACATGCATCACTTGTGTTGGCGTGCCCGGGAGAACAAGGCAAGCGATGCATTTTGAAATACGCCTTCGCATTTTTATCTCTCTCCTGCTTGTGTTTGTGGGGGGAGCCATCCTTCGTTCAGCGCTCACCACGCGGCTAGACAGCTTCACGTTGGATGAGGCGTATCACATCGCGGCAGGCGTCTCGTATGTGCAGCGGGCAGATTTCCGAGTGAATCCGGAACATCCGCCGCTGGTAAAGCTGTGGGTCGGCAGTTTTCTGTCCGCGACCGGATTCCACCTCGGTCCTCTGCGCGTATTCCACGACAAGTTAGACGAGCGGCGCTTCACAGCAGAGGAAGTCTACCTCCACAACGACCCTAATTCCGTGCGGCGACGCTCGCGTATCGCCATGTGGGTGCTGAACGGGCTGTTGCTAGTGGCCTTTGCTCTTGCGTTGCGCCGCGCGTTTGGCGCGCTGGTCTCGCTCGCGACCATTCTTTTTCTTGCGATTGATCCGACCGTGGCCGCTCATCTTCCGGTGGTGATGACCGACTTGCCCGTCGCGCTCCTGAGCGCGACCGCGGTTGTAATGGGCGCTTGTGCCTTTCGATTGTGGAAATGGCCTGATCTAGCCTGGTCGTCGGTCGCCCTCGGTCTGGCGCTGGGCGCAAAGCACTCGGCACCAGTCTTCTTTCTGTACTTGGGATTAACGGGTTGTGCGTTGGCGCTTTTTCTGCCGCGCTCTGAAGGTGCAGATTCGCGCCTGCTCCGCATGGCAAAAGTGTTCGGTGTACTCGCTGGCGCACTCTTGATTCTATGGGGACTCTATTTCTTCCACTTCCGTGAGAGCAGCGGTCCCGCGGAGATCTTTAATCGTTCTCTCGAGGAGAAAATCGCGGATGTTGGTTCCCCTGCCTACCGGTTTGTACTCGGCGCAATGACCGCGGCACATGTCGCCCCGCGCGCCTACATTTGGGGTTTCGCTGACACCGTGCACGCCGGCCTGGAAGGACGAGCTATTTCACAACTGGCCTTTGGGCGTTTGTACTACGCCAGGGCACCCTGGTATTTCTTTCCCGGAGTGCTCGCCGTCAAGCTGCCTCTGGGTCTTAGTTTGTTGACAGTTCTTGGTGGAATCCTATTTCTTGGCCGCCACCTTCCTCGCGAGTGGACGACACCAGCGTGCGTGCTTTGGGGCGCAGCGATTTGTTTTCTTTTTGTGCTGAAGTCGGGCGCTACCTATGCGGGCGTGCGACACGCGCTGCCGGAAGTGCCTTTTCTTGCCGTACTAGGCGGGATGGCATCGTATAAAGCGCTGACCTCACACAAGCTGTCGCGGAAAACCATCGTGGCGTTCGCTTTCCTCGCTGCCTGCATCTCCGCTGTGCCAGTGTTGCGTCCTTGGGAGTATTACAACGAAATTGTAGGGGGTACAGCAAAAGGGTATCTCTACTTCGACGACGAAGGTGTCGATCTGGGCCAGCGTGGCAAGGAGATGGCCGACTACTATCATGCTGTGATTCAGCCGACTGGCGAAGTGCCGCTCGTCAACTACCCGATCCAACCGGCGGAGCGGAAAGCGCGGGACATCGACTGGCTAGGCCTAGACGTGAGCCGCGATGAAAACAGAATGAACTCGCCGGCCTTCTCCGGAACGATGTTGATCTCGGCCCAGAGCATTGCTAGAAAACTATGGTGGGATGCACCGGAATTACGAGCGGCGAAGCCGGTGGCGCGCTTCGGAAACCTGTTTGTCTTTAGTGGGACTCTCCGGATGTCCGGAAAGCTCGCCCGCAACCTTTATGGGTTGGGCATAAGGAAAGAGTACGCAGAAAAGCCTGACCTGGAAGCTGCCGAACACCTGCTGCGCGAATCGGCGCAGGCCGATCCCTCGGCATTCTTCGTGCACATCGAACTTGGGAACATCTACCTCAAGCGCGGTCTGCGGGACCAGGCTCTGCAAGAGTATGGTGCTGCGCTGCAATACGCCCCAAGCGACCACGTCATGCGCCAGTCGATCGAAGATCAGATTCGCCGGCTTTCCACACAAG
>DASXBH010000126.1:0-34811 GCA_036491775.1 Candidatus Acidiferrum sp. | reverse complement strand
CAGTCTGGTTTGGCCCGCGTCGATGCGGGGTATATAGTGAAGCTTGGGTTGGTTCCAGCCACGAACCTCTCGAAGCTGTTTCCGAAGCACAATTATAAAGGTAAGTTGAGCCGATGGCCGCAGACGTCAGCAAAAATCTGGAGCGCGCGAAGAAACTGCTCGAGAAGAATCGCGTTGAAGACGCCATCGAGGCGTATCTGTCGGTGCTTTCCGAATCGCCGCAGCATCAAGAAGCTTCACAGGCGCTCGGGGATTTGTACACCCGGATGGAGTTACCGGATCGGGCGGCGGTTTATTATGGCTACTTGTTCGATTTATTGGTTGAACCGAAAGACGAGACGAAAGCGCTCGCGATTTACAACCGGTTTTTGAAAAACGCCTTAGCCTCTCAGCCTCCGGAACGTGTGGCACGCTATGCCTTCCTGCAGCAACGGCAGAACCATCCTGAAGAGGCGATTGAACAATACACGCGCGCGGCGGAGATGTTTAATGAAGCGAAGCGCGTGGAAGATGCTTTGTTCTGTTGGGAACGCACGGCCCAGCTTGACCCGGACAATCTGTCACGGCAGATGAAGGTGGCAGAAGCTGCGGCGCAGATTGGCAAGAATGCGTTGGCGGCGAGAGCATTTCTGCGAGCCGGGCAACTGGCCACGGCGAGCGGAGCACAGCAGGACGCACTGAAACTGTTGGGACGCGCGTACTCGCTGGCACCACAGGAGCGCAGCGTGGCGCTTCTGTACGCGGAAGCAAAGCTGCGAAATGGAGAATCGGCTGAAGGTGCGGCGTTGCTGGAACCTTTCGCAGCAAGCGAGAGCGACGTCAATTTTCTTGAGACGTTTGCGGATGCCTTGAGGCATTCCGGCCAGCTAGATCGTGCTCGCTCCGTATTGGAGCGATTACTACGCGAGAAGAATGAAGGAATCACCCGATTGTTTGATGTGGCCGACGCCTATGCTGATGCCGGCCAGGATCCCAAGGCGGTTGAAATCCTCGCTACAGTAAAGCGACGGCTGTTTGCCGACCGCAAGCCGGGCGAATTTACAGCTCAACTGGAGGCTTTGGGCGCAAAGCATCCGGAGTCAACGGCGATTTTGGAGTTCTGGTCCGGCATTTATAGCGAACTGAATCGCGAGTCACAATATTTCGAAGTGCTGATCAAACTGTTTGACGCCCACTTCAATTCTGGAAATTTTCAAAAAGCGAGCGAGGTTCTTGATCGTCTGGTGGATATCGATTCTTATGATTATCGGAATCAAGCGAGACTGGAGAAATTGCGGGGACACGCCGACGAGACCTTTCTACGGCGCGTGGCTGGACGCATGGCCAAAGGCGCAAGCGTCACCGCAAATACGGCGCCGCCGAAGTCGGCGTCTAGCCAGGACGTGTCCGAGTCCACTCCGGTAACGGAGGAAGGGCGCAAGATGCAGGCGCTCGAAGACCTGATCGTGCAGACCGAGATTTTCTTGCAATATTCGTTGCAAGCCAAGGCGGTGGAACGGTTGCAGAAGATTGCCGCGATGTTTCCTGGAGAAGAAGAACGCAATCCGCGGTTGCAGAATTTATATCAGACAGCGAATTGGTTTCCGAAAAGTCAGAGCAAGCCAGAAAAGCAAGAGGCTATACCAAAAGTGCAGGCTGCACCAGTTGTCGAAGAGAAACCGACGCCGCCAACTGGACGCACAGGTTCGTACACAGCGGACACGCTTCGCGACTTGACCAAGATTTCAGAGATTAACCAAAAAATTTTTCGGCAGCAAACGCCACGCGCAATGTTGAACACGACGGTGAGCGAAGTCGGCGCGTACATGAAGGCAGGCCGGACACTGGCGGTGATCGGAGTTCCGGGAAGGCCACCAGAAATGGCGGCTGAATACTGTTCGCCGGGACTGCGACCGGCGCCTGGCGCGCAAGTAGTGTTCCTCTTGGCACAGATGGAAAAAGCTGTACCGGACGAGTTGGGTGGACTGGTGGTGGAGGCAAGCGAAGGCTCGATCTTGGGTGAATTGGGAGTTGCCACGGCGCTCGGTGTGACCATTACGGACAAAGAGACACAGGCGCCTGCGGGAATGTTGATTGTGGCACAACAGGCGGGACATCGTTGGAAGCCCAACGAAACTTACTTTCTGCAGGCAATTGGCGATCAGATGATGATGAGCGTCAGCCATACCAGGCTTCGCTCGCTGGTCCGACGCATGGGCGTGTCCGACGATCGCACCGGCTTGCTGAGTCGCAGTTCCTACGTAGGCTGCCTGCTGAATGAGGCAGATCGTGCGCGGACCCAAGGAACACCACTGACGCTAGCAATTTTGCAGATTGATCGCGGTGCAGATATGTTGCGGCAGCAAGGAGAGACGCCGCTGGAACGTTTTCTTGAGCAGTTGGCACGATCCTTGCAGCCGATGGTGCGGCAGAACGACATGGCGGTGAAATATACATCCTGGGCGCTGGCGTTTATTCTTCCCGATACGACTTTGTCTGGAGCGCAGAACCTGGTGGAGAAATTGCGACGTGCGGCGGCGGGTGTCCGACCACCGTGGGATTCGACGCAGATTACGCTGAGCGCGGGCATTGTGGAAGCGGCAGCAAAGCCGGACTACGAAAGCGAAGACATTGTTACGGACTTGATCAACCGGGCGGAATTTAGCGTGGAAGAAGCGCGGAAGCGCGGCGGCGATACGGTGGTGGTCGAGGAAGCCACGGCTCACTCAGGTTAAAGCATCGGCTCCGTTCCCTGCGTTGAGGAGTTGAAGGAAGTAACTGTCCTGCGGTTCTCAGGTGGTTTGTGGAGGACGCGCCGGTTGTAAGGCCACCTGCATCAAACGGAAGCAAACTTCTACAAGCGAGGTACGAGATGTTCCCAACGGACGTTGTTGTGGTTGCAGGCGCGCGTACGCCGATGGCGCGGTATACCGGGGTGTTCTCCGAAGTATCAGCAATTGATCTGGGCGCGCACGCGGCGAAGGCGGCGATTCAGCGGTCAGAAGTCTCTCCGGACGACGTAGATCATGTTGTGTTCGGGAATGTGTTGCAAACCAGCGCGGACGCAATCTATGGTGCGCGGCATGTTGGACTGAAGGCAGGACTGAAGACGGAAGCGCCGGCCGTAACTGTGAACCGGCTGTGTGGCTCGGGAATTGAAGCTATTGTGCAAGGCGTGCATCGATTGTTGTTGGGCGAGTCGGAGATGGTGTTGGCGGGCGGAATGGAAAACATGACCCAAGCGCCGTTTGTGATCCGAGGCGCGCGCACTGGATTAAAGTTAGGCGGTGGAGCATTGGAGGATTTTCTTTTCGTGGGCCTAACCGATTCGTATTGCGGAATGCCCATGGCCCTGACTGCAGAGAAATTGGCGGAGCAAACAGGGATTACGCGGAGAGATGCGGATGCGTACGCACTGCGTAGCCAGCAGGCAGCGGAGGACTCTTATAGAGCGGGAAATTTCAAGGACGAGATTGCTCCGGTCGAGGTGAAGCAGGGGAAGAAGACAACCTTGGTGAACGAAGATGATCACCGGCGTCCTGAGACGACCATGGAAACATTGGAGAAGTTGCCGCCTTCGTTCAAAAAGGACGGAATTGTGACAGCGGGAAATGCCAGCGGAATCGTCGATGGAGCGGCGGCGGTTGTGTTGACGCGGGAAAAAACAGCGAAGGACCGCGGACTGAAACCGATTGGGAGAATCGTGTCGTGGGGCGTGGCAGGAGTCGATCCGACCATTATGGGGATTGGACCTGTGCCTTCGACGCGGAGGGCGTTGCAATCGTCTGGCTTGAAACTCGAGCAGATGGATCGAGTGGAAGTGAATGAAGCGTTCGCGGCTCAGTACTTGGCCGTGGAAAAGGAACTGGGATTGGACCGCGACAAGACGAACGTGAACGGCGGCGCGATCGCACTGGGGCATCCACTAGGCGCGACCGGAACTCGACTGGTGATCACGCTGCTGAATGAATTGCGGCGGAAAGATCTTCGCTACGGACTGGCGACGGCATGCATTGGAGGCGGCCAGGGGATTGCAATCATTGTGGAAGCTCTGAATAGCTAAGCGCAAGAGTGTTCACGGGCGAGCTTTGATACACTTTGATAGGTAGTTTGGGTAAAGTTGGTCCTGCCGGGTGTGACTCGCATTGAAGACGTGAGGAAAGCATGGCGATCGAAAAAGTTGGTGTCGTTGGGTGTGGTTTGATGGGTTCGGGAATCGCGCAGGTGAGTGCGCAGGCCGGCTTTCAGACGGTGGTTCGCGAGGTCAATACCGAGTTGGTTGAGAAAGGTTTGAAAAGCATCGAGAAGAATTTGGCGCGGTTGGTGGAAAAGGGAACGCTGACGGACGCAGCGAGGACGGAAGTGCGCGGCCGCTTGAAGGGAACAACGTCGCTGGACGAAATGAAGGATTGCGATGTGATCGTCGAAGCGATCATCGAGCAATTGCCCGTCAAACGTGAGCTGTTCTCGACACTGGACGCGCTCTGTCCCGCACACACAATTTTTGCCAGCAATACTTCTTCGCTGACGATTACGGAAATTGCCGCGGCAACGAAACGCCCAGAGCGATTCGTTGGATTGCATTTCTTCAATCCGGTGCCGGTGATGAAATTGGTTGAAGTGGTACGGACGATTGCGACGGACCCGGCGGTGTACGAGGAAATGGTGACGTTTGCAGCCAAACTTGGCAAAACGCCGGTGCGAGCAAGCGATAGCGGCGGATTCATCGTGAACCGTTTGTTGGTGCCGTATCTTCTCGATGCGATTCGAGCGCTGGAGGAAGGAGTGGGGTCGGTCGTAGATATCGATAATTCGATGAAGCTGGGATGCGGTTATCCCATGGGACCGTTTACTTTGCTGGACTTTGTGGGACTGGATACGACGTACTACATTTCGCAGATTATGTTTGACGAGTTCAAAGAGAAGCGCTTTGCCGCGCCACCCTTGCTGAAGCGGATGGTGCTGGCCGGCTGGCACGGGAAGAAAACGGGCCGAGGCTTTTACGACTACGCCGATCCTGCGAAGCCGAAACCGATCGAGTTATAAGGACACTGAGATGGCTTACGAAAATCTGCTGTACCAGAAAAAAGAGGGAATCGCGACGGTTACCTTTAACCGGCCGAAGGTGTTGAACGCGTTAAATCGGAAGACCATTGAAGAGTTGCACCATTTACTGCTGGACGCACGCGAGGACGAAGATGTGCGCGTGCTGATTCTGACTGGAGCGGGCGAGAAAGCATTCGTTGCCGGCGCGGACATCAATGAATTGGCGCAGCAGACGCCGGTGAACGGCAAAGAATTCTCGCTGTACGGGCAAAGCGTGTTTCATCTGTTGGAGACGATAGGTAAGCCTTCGATTTGTGCCATTAACGGATTTGCGCTGGGTGGAGGGTGCGAGCTGGCGCTTTCCTGTTCGATTCGAATTGCGAGCAAGAACGCAAAACTGGGCCAGCCGGAGGTAAAACTGGGCATCATCCCCGGCTATGGCGGCTCGCAAAGGTTGGCGCGGCTTTGCGGCAAGGGCGTCGCGCACGAAATCTGCTTAACTGGCGAAATGATTACAGCGGAAGAAGCACAACGCATCGGCCTGGTGAACCATGTCTATGAAGCAGGCGAACTGCTCCCGGCAGCCGAGGCGATGGCCAAGAAGATTATCGAAAAGGCGCCGCTCGCGGTGAAATACTGCATGGAAGCAATCGAGCGCGGAATAGAAATGCCACAGGAAGAGGGATTATTCCTGGAAGCAACACTTTTTGGATTGTGCTGCGCGACAGAAGACATGCGCGAAGGCACGAAAGCGTTCTTGGAAAAGCGGGCTGCGCAGTTTAAAGGACGATGAGAAATTGATGAGCGAAAAGATCAAACCAACAAAAATTGATGGAGGGCTGAGCGCGACGGGATTGCGGTTCGGCATTGTCGTGAGCCGGTTCAACAGCTTTATTACGGAACGACTGCTGGAGGCAGCAGTTGACGCTTTGGCCCGGTCGGGAGCTGCTAGCGACGATGTGGATGTCGTGCATGTGCCAGGAGCGTTTGAACTGCCCCTGGCGGCGAAGAAACTGGCGGCCACCGAGCGCTACGACGCGTTGATCGCGATTGGATGTGTGCTGCGTGGCGAGACGGCCCATTATGATTACGTGTGTTCGGAAACGTCGCGGGGATTGCAATTGGCACAAATGGATAGCGGCATACCCGTCATGTTTTGCGTGCTGACATGCGACACGCTGGAGCAGGCGATTGATCGTGCAGGATTGAAGGGCGGCAACAAAGGTTTTGAGGCAGGGCTAGGCGCCGTTGAAATGGCTCAATTGTCGCGGAACTTGCGCATGCCGGTGAAAACGGAAGCGTCGGCAGCAAAGGCACGGGGGAAATAGTGTCACTACGGTCGAAATCGCGCGAGTTTGCGATGCAGATGCTGTTTCAGTGGGACATGAGCAGTCAGGATACGACGAGATTAGAAGCAAATTTTTGGAAGAGCGCTAAGGCGGCAGGGCAAACGCGAGCGTTCGCGAATCAGTTGTTCGAAGGCGCGGCACACGATTCTACGGCGCTCGATGAGTTGATTACGAAGCATGCTGACAATTGGCGATTGGATCGAATGGCGGCCATCGATCGTGCGATTTTGCGACTGGCACTGCATGAAATGCGAGCTACGGATACCCCGGCGAAGGTTGTCATCAACGAAGCCGTGGAGTTGGCAAAAAAGTTTTCCTCGGAAGAATCTGGCGGATTTGTGAATGGGATTCTAGATACATTTCGGAAGACGTTGCCAAGCGCGACTGAAGCCTAGCGCAGTCAGTTTCGAATACCGCACATTCAGGAACGAATCACTCCCTCAAATACTTTTACGGCCGCGCCGCTGACGCGCGGGGTCAACTTCTTACCCGTCTGTGAAACTTCCACTTCAATCTGACTGGGGCGTCCCATTTCCACACCTTGCGTGACGTTCAGGGTGTGACCGGAGCCGAGCAGGCCGTGTTTGACGAGATACGCCCCAAGCGAGCCCGCAGCGGAGCCCGTGGCCGCATCCTCGTATAGTTCCCAGGGCATCATCCCGCGGGTGTAGGCGGAGTGGCCATTGCCCAGCGCAAAGCAATACGCGAGAGCGCCTTGTTTGCCGAGGAGACGCGCCAGTTCGACCATGTTCATCTGAATTTTGGCGAGAGCGGCTCGGTTGCGAAGCGGCACCATCAAGTTGTAGATGCCAGTAGAGACAAATTCTGGCTCGAGTTTCGCGGCAAAGTCTTTAGGAGAAAGGCCCAGAGCCGCTGCAAGCTTCTTTTTGTCGATGCTCGACGGTTTGAAGGACGCCTCCATCTGGGTCATGGTCACGCGCAGCGGCCGGCCATCTTTGAAGCGAATTTCGACGGGCAGAATACCCGCGCCCGTTTGTTGCAAAACGTGAACACCGCCTTCCTGGGCGGGAACAACGCCAAGCTCAGAGAGCAAAAACCAGGTGCCGATCACCGGGTGGCCGGCGAGTTTCAATTCCTCTTTGGTAGTGAAGATGCGCAGACGCGCGAGGGCGCGATCTTCGGTTGGCTTTTGCACGAAGACTGTTTCGGAGAGATTCATTTCACGCGCGATGGCCAGCATTTGCGCGTCGGATAGGCCGTCGCCATCGGTAATGACCGCGAGAGGATTACCCTGGAAGCGAGTGGTGGTGAAGACATCGAGAGTGTAGAAGCGGTGCTCCATGGGGACACGTATCTGTCTTGAGTACGAGAGTCGGGAATTACAAACGCTCGAGTTGGCTGACAGTCCTTTCGTTGATGAGATTTCCGGTATTTAAGGTAGATTTTGGCTCGATGAGCAAAATGGAAACTTCTGTGTCTGCGACGGGGAGATGTTCTACGCCACGTGGGACGATGACGAACTCGCCTTCGTGGACGAGAGCTTCGTGATCACGGAATGTCATGCGCAGCGTACCTTTAACAACGAGAAACAGTTCATCCTCCTGTTCATGATGGTGCCAGACAAATTCACCTTTGAGTTTAACGGCTTTCACGTGGCAATCGTTCACTTCGCCGATGATGCGGGGGTTGCAGTAGTCGCTAAACTTGGCGAATTTTTCGGCGAGATTTACGGTGTGCATGACGGTTCCTCATCCTAGCTGTTGAATGGAGGCGACGGTGGCGTTGAGAACATGTTTTGTGGTCGCGGCACTGTTGGTCTCCGAATAAATCCGTAACAGATTTTCCGTACCGGATGCACGGATCATCAGCCATCCCACATCTCCGAGATAGACTTTGATGCCGTCCATATTTTCGCGACGAGCTACCGGCCACTGATCGAACTTCTTCACGGCCTCATCTGAAAAATAATCGATGGCTTTCTTTTTCTGAGCAGGCTGCACATCTAGATCAACGCGCCCGTAGCGGTGCTCGCCGAATTCCGCATGAAGCGCGTGCAGCAATTCGCCCAGAGTTTTGCCGTGCCAGGCCATGAGCTCAGCCAGAAGAAGCGCTGAGACGGTGGCGTCGCGCTCGGGCAGATACAGACTGGTGCCGATGCCGCCACTCTCCTCGCCGCCAATCAGGATATTTTGTTCCAACATGAGCTCGCAAATGTATTTGAAGCCGATGGGAACTTCGTGAAGCTTGCGATTGAATTTTGCTGCGAGCTTGTCGATCAGCTTGGTGACGGAAAATGTTTTGGCAATGTCGCCGGGAAGTTGGCGGGTGCCGATGAGATGCCAAGTCATGAGGGCGAAGATCTGGTGAGGGTTAATGAAGGTGCCGTCGCGATCGATGGCACCAATGCGATCGCCATCTCCGTCGGCAGCAAAGCCAACATCGTATTTGCCCGCGAGAACAGCTTTGCGCAGAGGATCGATGTGCGGCTCAATAGGTTCGGGATGAACGCCACCGAAAAGCGGGTCGCGTGTACCGCGGATTTCGTCGCACGGCACGCCATTGCGCATGAAGAGTTCTTTAAGTAGGCCCGCAGCGGAGCCATGCATCGGGTCCGAAGCAAAACGGAATTGAGAATCGCGGAGACGTTTCCAATCGATCAATTTTTCGACGGTGTCGAGATAGGGTTTGCGTGGTTCCAGCGTGTGAATCAGATTTTTGCGAGGCGGAAGCGGAGGCACGCCGGTGGCGAGAACTCCTGCAAGTTCCGTCTCAATGAGGGCGACGATGGAGGGCAGAGCGCTGCTGCCATAACTGGCTTTGTATTTGATGCCATTCCATTGATAGGGATTGTGGCTTGCAGTGACCATGAGGCCGCCAGCAGCTTGGCGCTGACGAACGAGAAGGGATATGGCCGGCGTAGGGCAAGGTTTGTCGGTAAGCCACACCGGCGTCCCGGTGGCGCTGATTACTTCTGCCAGCGAAACGGCTATTCGGTCGGCGCCGAAGCGGTGGTCGAAACCGATTAGAACGCCCTTGCGAGCATCTTCGCCGCGCACGACATAGCGGGCGATGGCATGCGCCACAATGCAAGCATTGGCGAAGGTGAAGTCGTTGGCGATGATGCCGCGCCAACCATCTGTGCCAAATTTGATCTGATCCATTTGTGGAGAAGTATACGCGAAGCTTGTTACTGGCTAAAGACTGGAGCGTCGCAAAGAACCGATGGCTGAGATTCTTTTGGCGGAATCTAGAGGAGGTGCTTGCGCCTTTTCGCTTCGAGAGACTTAACGATTTTACCAACGTCTTGCGCACGATCGCGTGGACAAATTAAAAGGGCGTCAGGAGTATCAACGACCACCAAATCGTGAACGCCGATGGCGGCAACAAACTTTTTTGGACTCCAGAAAAAGCTCCCGTCGGTATCCAAGGCTTCGCCCTCACCAACAAATACATTATCGCGTGAATCTCGGGCTTGAAGTTCGTGAACGGCCGTCCATGAACCGATATCGCTCCAACCCACCTCGGCGGGAATCACGTAAACACGAGGAGGACCGGGGAGCGCCGTGCTGCGCTCAAGGATGGCGTAATCGACCGAAATGTTTTCGAGTTTTGTGTATATCTTTTTCAGTTTGGAGGCGTAGCCGGGTTTACCGATTTGCTGTGCCAACGCGTGTAGCGCTTCGAACGTTTTGGGAAGATGGGATTTTAGAGCGTCAAGAAAAGTGGAAACGCGCCAGAAGAACATCCCCGCATTCCAGTGGTATTCGCCGGAGCGCACGTATTCTTTCGCGAGGTCCAGGTCGGGTTTTTCAGTGAAGCGATGGACCGGGTAAACGGGAGTGCCATTTGTCGCGATGGGATCGTTGATGCGTTCAATGTAACCAAAACCCGTTTCCGGCCGCGTGGGAGGAATTCCTAAGACCACAATGCGTCCAGGCTGCTCGGCCACTCTTAGCGCCGATTTAAGGATGAAACGGTAACGTTCCGGTTGCGCAATGTATGTATCGGCGGGAAGAACAGCCATTAGTGCGTCACCGTGTGCGGCACGCTGGATGTGGAACGCTGCAAGAGCGATCGCCGCGGCGGTGTTGCGACCAACTGGCTCGGTGAGGACATGTTTGCGAGCGGCCGCGGGCAATTGTTTCTTCAAAGGATCGGCTTGCTCGGCATTGGTGACGGTCCAAATGTGGTCTGGAGGTATCAGCGGATGAAGGCGAGCGACAGTCTGTTCAAGCATCGTGCTCTTGCCAACAATGTTAAGAAGTTGCTTTGGAGTGCGTGTGCGGCTACGCGGCCAGAAGCGGGTGCCACGCCCTCCGGCCAGAATCACCGCATGAATGCTGAGTTTTTCCTTAGCCATATGGTCCAGGTCAACCGATTAAAACACGCGACAAGGCATGTTCCTCGAATCCTAAGTTACGAAGTTGACGGCGCAATTCAGTCTGATCCGGAATTGTTATGCGCAAAAGTGAAGTGGAACCGTCGGGCTGCAGCAGGATTGTTGGCAAGGAAGCCGGCAGGAACCAGCATTCACCGACTGCGTATTGGGCAGCAAAATCGGAGTCGATAAGTTGGCCGCTGCCTTGGAGGATAACCAGCAGTTGGAATTGAGCGGGTTCGCTTTCGATTGGCGTGGTCTTGTAGCAGTCCCAACGCTCCGTAGAAAAAAAATCGCAGGCCACAAGCAGGTGCTTGTTGGCGTCTGGAGAATGGAGCGCGAGTGGAGGAATTTTGCCGCCTTGCCTTTCAGAGAAGCGCGTTACTTGCAGAGCTTTATCAAGATGAAGCTCGCGCGGTTTGCCGGAAGAGTCGACGCGATCGTAATCGTACACGCGATAGGTGAGATCCGAGTATTCCTGGATTTCGCATACGATAACGCCGGGACCTATGGCGTGCTGGGTTCCCGCGGGCACGAAAAACGTATCTCCGGGGCGAACCGAGTGGTGCACAAGCAAGTCTTCGACGGACCCGTTGTGGACCGCTTCGACGAATTGCGATTTCGTAACTCCGTGCTTGAGACCGATCAACAATTCCGCCTCGGGCTGAGCCCAAACGATGTGCCACATTTCCGTTTTGCCACGGCCACCGGCAGCCTGTTCGTGTTGCGAGGCAAATGTATCGTCGGGGTGAACCTGAATGGAAAGCTTTTCTTGAGGAAAAATAAACTTTACGAGCACGGGAAAGTCGCGAAAGGAAGCCAATCGCGTACCGCGCCATTCAGCGGGCATGGCGTGCCATGCTGTCCCGAAAGAATGTCCCTGGAAGGGGCCATTAGCGACGCAGCAATCGGTTGCGGTCAGCCAGGCTTCGCCGACCGGTTCCTTTAGATTCTGTTTTTGCGGGTAAATGGGCGCAAGGGAGTGTGCGCCCCAGACCCGCGCGCTGAAGGTCGGGTCAATGCGAAATGGAACAGGCTCGACCACGGCTAGACGGCAGCTTCAGCGTGCGCGAAAAAGTTCTCCAGGCGGCGAAGGCCCTCGTCAATGCGCTCGAGCGAAGTGGCGTAGGAGAGCCGCAGGAATCCCGGCGCGCCAAATGCTTCACCGGGAACCAGAGCGACATGAGCTTTTTCGAGCAAGAGTTTGGAGAGTTCAGTGCAAGTTTTTGCCAGTGCGTCCTTGCCTTCACCCAGGTGCGCGGAAATGTTTGGAAATGCGTAGAACGCTCCGGCTGGCCATTCGCACGTAACTCCGGGGATCGACCGCAGGCCCTCGACGATGCGTTTGCGACGTTTGCTGTACTCCGAGAGCATAGGGGGCACGGTATCCATGGTGCCACGCATCGCTTCCAGTGCGGCGTATTGGGCGATAGAAGTGGGATTCGAAGTGGATTGACTCTGGATCTTGATAATTGCCTGAATGAGGGGCTCGGGAGCAAGAGCGTAGCCGATGCGCCAGCCGGTCATGGCGAACGTTTTCGAGACGGAGCCAATGATGATGACGTGCTCTTTCGACTCTTTGGCGCTGGCGATGGAATATGGTTTGTGTGGATCGTAAACAAAATGGGAATAGCACTCGTCAGCCATCAACCAAATATTGTGCTTCTTGCAGATCGCGAGTATGCGTTCGAATTCACCGCCGTCCACCACGCCTCCCGTGGGATTGCTGGGGGAGTTGATGATGACGATTCTGGTTTTAGGCGTGATGGCTTTCTCGATGTCCGCAGCCTTAGCGCTGAAACCGGTGTCGGGTCTGGTTTGGACAATGACCGGGGTGGCACCCGCGTACTTGATGATGTCAGGGAAGCTCACCCAGTAGGGCGCAGGGAGAATTACTTCGTCTCCGGCCTGAACCAGAACACAAATGGCGTTGAAGATGGCGTGTTTTCCACCCACAGTGACCGCACACTCTTTGGGCGTGTAGTTCGAGCCAAGTTCTCGGGAGTGCCAAGCGGGAATAGCTTCCCGAAGCGGCGAGATGCCGCCAGTCGGCGTGTACTTCGTGCGATTCTCTTCGATGGCTTTAATGGCAGCTTTCTTGATGTGGTCAGGTGTCGGGAAGTCTGGCTCGCCCGGACCGAAGTCCGCGATGTCGACCCCTTTGGCTTTAAGTTGCTCGGCGGCGCTGATAACCAACGCGGTTGGCGATGTCTGAATGCGATTGATGCGATCCGTAAGTTGCACGTGCTCTCCCTGGGAGCGAGTGAGTTTTGTAACTAAACAGTCTTTAGGAAAATGGGAAGAATTTCAATGCAGAATCATTGCCGGCACACATAACGAGAGGTTATGAGCGGAAACGCAAGAAGTTTCGAGGCTACGAGACTTTGGCGCGCAGCCGCTGTTCCACGGCGGGCGGAACCAGGCCCACCAGCGGGCCTCCAAGCTGTGCAATCTCGCGAACTAGCTTTGCGCTGAGGTAGCTGTAGGGCTCGCCGGGCAACATAAACACGGTTTCGAGGCGAGGTTCCAGCTTCCGATTCATTAGAGCCATTTGGAGTTCGTATTCGTAGTCCGAAACGGCTCGAATGCCGCGCAAGATGACTCCTGCACCCTGTTTGCGCGCGTAATCGACCAGCAGGCCTTGAAAAACGTCGACTTCGACGGCATCCCACTGCTTGGTAACTTCACGGAGCATCTCGACGCGTTCGGGGACGGAAAATAGCGGCTCTTTGTCAACGTTTTTCAGAACGGCGACGATGAGTTTATCGAACATCTTTTCGCCGCGTTCGATAAGGTCCAGATGACCGTTCGTTACCGGATCAAACGAACCCGGATAGATAGCGATGGAAGTCTTCATAGGCTAGGGATAAGCACGCGGCACATTCTAACCCATTGGCCAAGAAACCGGGAACAAGGATTGGCGCCGCTTCGTTTCGCAACTACTTTTGTTCTGTCCCAAAATGTGCCACTCTTCTGAGTTTCGTGCTGACGACAGAGAGCGCACGGGTATGATCACGGGGAGAGACTGGATGACGAAGATTGCGGCGAAAGTTGGAATGATACTGGCGCTGTTGACAATTGGAAGCAAGGACGTGATGACCAACGCGCAAGCACAAACCTCAGGCGTCGGGACGCTGAACGTCATGCCGCTTCCGGCAAAAGTTCAAATAAACGGCGGAAGCTTGAAAATAAATGAGAGCTTTGGTGTGGCGTTTGAGGGTCACCGGGAACCAAGACTGGATCGCGCCGGCGAGCGGTTCTTAGTGCAGGTGCATCGGCTGACGGGAATTGTTGTAGGAACCACGCCAAAAGATGCGCCGAAGGCGACGTTGGTGGTCAGCACCGATCATGAAAGCAAGCCGGTGCAGGAAATCGGCGAGGACGAAGCTTATACCTTAGATGTAAACGATTCTGGAGCAAAGATTCACGCAGCGAACCCGCTCGGTGCGATGCACGGTTTGCAAACGTTTTTGCAACTGGTCGCGATTGCGCCGGATGGATTTACGGTGCCGGCTGTACATATTGAAGATCAGCCGCGGTTTCCTTGGCGCGGACTGATGATCGATGTGGCGCGGCATTTCGCGCCGGTCGAAGTGGTGAAGCGAAACCTGGACGGAATGGAAGCCGTGAAGATGAACGTGTTTCACTGGCACCTTTCGGAAAATCAAGGCTTTCGAGTGGAAAGCCACAAATATCCGAAATTGCAGCAAGAGGGTTCGGATGGACAGTTTTACACGCAAGAAGAGATCCGCGACGTAATCGGATATGCGCGTGATCGCGGAATTCGCGTGGTGCCGGAATTTGATATGCCTGGGCATAGCACGGCTTGGTTTGTGGGGCATCCAGAGTTGGCGAGTGGCAGCGGTCCTTATCAGATTGAACGACGGTGGGGCGTGTTCGATCCCGCGATGGATCCGACAAACGAAAAGACCTACAAATTCCTCAACGAACTCATCGCGGAAATGACTAAGCTTTTTCCGGACCAGTTTTTTCACATTGGCGGCGACGAAGTGAATGGCAAAGAGTGGGACGCCAATCCTAAGATCCAGTCGTACATGAAGGCGCACGGGATTAAGAACAATGAGGCCTTGCAGGCTTATTTCAGCCAGCGCGTGCAAGAGTTGGTGGTAAAACACGGGAAAACGCCAGTGGGCTGGGACGAAATTTTGGTCCCAGGCGTGCCCAAGACCATTGTGATTCAGTCCTGGCGAGGCGCGGATTCGCTCGCAGCGGCAGCAAAACAGGGATATCGCGGAATTCTGTCCAATGGCTATTACCTGGACTTGGGTTGGAGCGCGGCTCGCCATTACGCGGTTGACCCTCTGGGCGGAGCTGCCGCGAGCCTCACTCCCGAGCAACAGAAACTAGTGCTGGGCGGTGAATCCTGCATGTGGTCGGAATACGTGAACGCGGAAAATATTGATTCGCGCATCTGGCCGCGCAATGCGGCTATAGCTGAGAGGCTGTGGGCCCCGAAAGAGGTCACCGACCTTCACTCCATGTACGAGAGGATGGCGAACGAAGCGCGGCGTCTTGAGTGGCTGGGGCTTACCCACGGCACATATCAACGGAAGCTGTTGCAGAGAATGTCGGGTGCGGCGACACCGGCGGAGCTTGCAGCACTGCGCACATTGACTGAAGCGTTGGAGCCTGTAAAGGACTATGCGCGCGAAAAAATGGCTGCTATAGAGCCCACCAGCCAAACGCCATTAAACCGAGTGGTCGATGCCGTCGCCTTGGAGAGCCAAACCTCACGACGGTTTTCTGAGACTGTGGACGAGTATCTCTCGACGTCGTGCAAAGACGCCGCAAAAGCGGCTGAATTGCGAGCCCAGCTTGCATTGTGGGCTGGAAACGATGAGATGTTGCAGCCGCTGGCGCAACGTTCGGCCTTAGTCCAGGAAGCAGCTCCCGCGTCCGCTGCCCTCTCCCAGGCCGCCTCAATCGCAATGGCCGCGTTGGATAAGGTAGTACAAGGCAGTGCACTTACGGACGACCAAAAGAAACAGCAGATCGATGCGCTGAACGCGGCGGAACAGCAGGCGCACAAATCGCAACTGACGTTGCCCGAGTTGGCGGCATTTCAGAAGTTGATTGAGGCGGCGAGCGGTGGCGGGGCCTGTACAAAATAAATAATGCAAGGGCAGACGGCAATTTAACTACTAGTTTGGCGAGACGCGTTCGTTGTGACAGGCGCCTGATCCCGAGTCTTTGAAGACTCCGCCAGGCACAGGAATGAACTGCCAGCTATATTTTCCAGGTGACAGAGTAAGCTTCAGAACGCCAAAGGTGTTTGCATTGCGAACTTCGCTGTTTTCCTTGGCAAAGCCGAGCGGGGTGTGATCCTTTCCTCCTGTACCGGCGACAATTTCCCGGATGCCATTTTCAGGATCGGCCCTCCCATCGGGGCTTTGCGGAGCGAAGCGTTCGTAGGAATGTTCATGCCCTGCGAGGACCAGGTCGGCATGCGCGTCGTAGAGATCCAGCCAGAGCGGACGGAGTTCGGGATGTATCGCGTGCTTGGGACTCAGCCCACTGCTGAATAGAGCATGGTGCCCAAACGCCAGGATGCAGTCTCCGGGATGCTCGGCGAGGTCGTTGCGCAGCCAAGTCTCTTGGGGAGAGCCTTGGGCGCAACCGCCGAGCTCTTTCGAATAACAGTTGGTGTTCAAAACGACGATGTGCCACGAGCCGAGGTTAAAGCTGTAATAACCTCTCTCCGGTTCGCCTGCTTGTTTGCCCCAATAGCGAAAATAGCCGACGGCCTCGGAACCGTTGTACTCGTGGTTGCCCGGCGTTGGGTAGGTACGGTCTCTAAACTTACCCCACGTCCGGTCATAACAGCGGAACTCCGCGTCCGTGCCCTTCTCATAAGCGAGATCGCCTGCGGCGAAAACAGCAGCGTCTGGGATACCTTGAATGATTTTAGCGGTAGCCTTGGCGCCGGATAGGTCTGCGCACCAGGCGATGTCACCCGCACCGACCAGCGTGTACGTATCTGAGTGCGGTTTGGGAGACTTGGGCGCAGGGCCCGGATTGGCATGCTTTGTGCTGCCCTGAGCAGTACAGAAGTTAGCGTTAAGGAAAGTGAGCGAAAGGGCGAAGGCCCAGATGCTAAGCCAAGCGTTGCGATTTGAGCGTTTATCCATGAGCCTTAGCATCATCGCATGTTCTCTTTCAATCTAAATAGGGAGCGAGAGCTTCCGTTCAGTGCCTGAATGAGACCACTCAATCGGGAATTCGTGCACTTGGACGCCTAGCGCTTCATATAAGACCAGAACAGTCTTAATATAACTCTCGCCTTTCTAATATCTTGAAAGGACCAGGGAAGAAAAGAAGTTTGACAGGCGGGCAACCTAGGGAGTAAGATTCGAAGTGCGACTGGATCAGTCGTATATGTTTCTGCGGGGCGCAGTAAAAGGCCGCATGTTCAAACTTTCGAAAAAAGCTGATTACGGGTTGATTGCCATGAAGCACCTTGCTAATCACCGTGAGGCTCATACATGCAGCGCCAGCGAGATAGCTGAGGAATATGGAATCTCGGCTACGCTGATGGCCAAGGTTCTACAGAAGTTGGCCCGGCAGGGGTTGGTTGGAGCCAAGCACGGATCAAGCGGCGGGTATCAGCTGGCGAAGGAACCAAACAGGATCAGCGCTTTGGAAGTGATTACGTCAATTGATGGTCCGGTGCTGATTACCTCCTGCGTCACCAGCCACGGAGCCTGTGACGCAACGGAGCGCTGCTCCATCAAAGAACCATTGCGGCGCGTGAATGAAAGCATTTTGGAAGTTCTGAGTACGGTAACGATTGCGCAGTTGAGCGAGGACGCTCCAGAACCTGCGCTGGTGGAATTGAAGGGGATGGAACGCCTGGCAGTCACGCGCTAAGCGGCGTCCCGAAGTCAGGAGAAGAAAGATGGCTGTTAAGCTGCCGATTTACATGGACAATCACGCGACCACCCCGATGGATCCTCGGGTGTTGGAAGCGATGCTTCCGTATTTCACGGAAAAGTTTGGAAACGCCGCCAGCCGTAACCACTCCTTTGGTTGGGCCGGCGAAGAAGCGGTCGAGACGGCGCGCCAGCAGATCGCTTCGTTGATTAATGCCACTGCGAAGGAAATCATCTTCACCAGCGGGGCCACGGAATCCGATAACCTGATGATCAAGGGCGTCGCGGGAATGTACCGCGAAAAGGGCAACCACATCATCACCCAGGCGATCGAGCACAAGGCTGTGCTGGATACCTGTAAGCGCCTTGAGAAGGACGGTTTTGAAGTGACCTACCTGCCGGTGCAGAGAGATGGGCGGGTAAATCCGGAAGACGTGCGCAAGGCGATCAAGCCTACAACGATTTTGATCACAATTATGTATGCCAATAATGAGATTGGCATCATCAATCCTATGGCGGAGATCGGCAAGATCGCCAAGGAACACGGCATTGTCTTCGCAGTCGATGGCGTACAAGCGGTTGGCAAGATTCCGGTTGACGTACAGAAGGACAATATCGATCTGTTGGCCATTACTGGCCATAAGATTTACGGCCCGAAAGGTGTAGGCGCACTGTATGTTCGCCGGCGTAATCCTCGCGTGCAGTTGGCCGCAGTGCTCGATGGTGGCGGTCACGAACGCGGCATGCGCTCCGGCACTTTGAACGTTCCTGGCATCGTTGGATTAGGCAAGGCGGTTGAGATTTGCCAGCAGGAGATGGCTCAGGAATCGGCGCGGATGCTGGCGCTGCGGGAGCGGCTGCGGACCGGGTTAGAAGCAAAGTTGGACGAGACGTTCATTAACGGCTCGATGGAGCATCGCCTGCCAAACAACCTGAACATGAGTTTCGCATATGTAGAAGGCGAATCGCTTTTGATGGGAATCAATGATATAGCGGTATCGAGCGGTTCCGCATGTACTTCGGCAACCCTCGAACCGAGTTACGTACTCAAAGCATTAGGCGTAGGCGAAGATCTGGCGCATACGTCGATTCGCTTCGGTCTGGGGCGGTTCAATACTCCAGAAGAAGTGGATTACGTGATCGACAAGATGACCCAGGTCGTAACCAAGCTTCGCGAGCTTTCGCCACTCTATGAAATGGCTAAGGAAGGGATAGACATTTCCAAGGTCAAGTGGCAAACCGCGTGATCGCGGGGAAGAAGATGGAAGGGAAGAAAAAAATGGGCAGCAGTGCGATTGCAAGTGAAGGAACACTCAGGATTCACCGGTCGATTGCCGGGACATCGGCACCGTTCCGGGTAACGTACCAGCCGTATCAGGATGGCGACGAGCCGGCCCCTGCAGCGGAGCGCGCGTTTTATTATTTGCAGGATGTGCGTGCGTTTTTGAATTTGCTGGGAGTAGGCGCGGAATTTGTGAAGGAAGCATTGCGCGAACTGACGGCGGGGCGTTCGGCCTTTTTGACGAACATTGCGCTGACAGAAAAAGCGATTAAGAATGCGGGATTTGGTTCGCTGGTAGCAGCGAGGGGATAGGTTTAAGGTCAACGAAATACCAGAAGGAGTTGGTTCATGGCTTATAGCGATAAAGTAGTCGATCATTACAACAACCCGCGGAACGTGGGTAGCTTGTCCAAGGAAGATCCGAATGTCGGCACCGGCTTGGTGGGTGCGCCGGAATGCGGCGACGTAATGAAGCTGCAAATGCGCATTAACCCCGAGACGAACGTCATCGAAGAAGCAAAGTTCAAGACGTTTGGCTGCGGATCGGCCATTGCCAGTTCTTCGTTGGCCACGGAATGGGTCAAAGGGAAGACCGTGGAAGAGGCGTTGTCCATCAAGAACACGGACATTGTTCGTGAACTGGCGCTGCCCCCAGTAAAGATTCATTGCTCCGTGCTCGCAGAAGATGCCATCAAGGCAGCTATCGGCGATTGGAAGAAAAAGCACGGCGTAGAAGTTCCCGCGCACGAAAAGTCTTCGCACTAAGCGGAGTGTTGCGCGGTGTTAGTGGCGTCTTCCGACGCGGTGAACGTTGACTCGTCGGAGGATGCTGTCGAGAGTTTCGCTCCAGAAGGTTTAGGAACGCGGATCATGGCGACAGAAACAAAAACTCAAGATACACCAGCGGTAAAGGCTGGGCCTGCCATTCACCTGACCGAGCGCGCGGCGAAGAAGATTATCGCGCTGCTGGCCAAGGACGGCGTGTCCGCGGAAGTTGGCGGATTGCGTGTTGGCGTGCAGGGCGGCGGTTGTTCGGGCCTTTCCTATGCAATGCGCTTGGATACGCAAGCGCGCGATCGCGACAAAGTGTTTGAAGAATTCGGGGCGCGGATATTTGTGGATCCGAAGAGCCTGCTGTATTTGAACGGCACCACCTTGGAATACGAGGAGACGCTGATGCGGCAGGGATTCGTGTTTCAGAATCCGAATGCCGATCGGAGCTGCGGGTGCGGCAGTTCGTTCACCGCCTAGCGGAGGCACAGGCCGCGGTCTCTGCCGGAACGGCGATGACGAGAAATGGTCCGAACAGTGGTTGGCCCAGGTAGTCGCCAGCCACTTTTTTTATGCGCAAACGGGCTTGGCTCTAATTAAGGACTTATGACGACGCAGTTTCCCATCACGAATCCGCCGCTGGTTTGCTGGAATTGCCATGAGCGCACCATGGGAACGCATTTCTGTTCCGGCTGTGGCAAAGTGCTGCAAACGCCAGAGCAGAGCGATTACTTCGCCATGCTGGAATTGCCGCGCAAATTGTGGATTGAGATGGGATCGTTGGAGCAAAAGTTTTTGCAGCTCAGTTGGAAGCTCCATCCCGACAATTTTGTGAAGGCTTCAGAGGAAGAGCGCGAAATCTCCCTGAAGCGCAGTTCCGAATTGAACGATGCGTATCGCACGTTGAGGGATCCAGTAACGCGCGTGGAATATCTGTTGTCGATTGAAGGAACCCGCAAGGAAGGGGAGCACAAGCAGCAGGCGCCTCCGGAATTGCTCGAGGAGGTTTTTGAGCTGAACGAATCGCTGGATGAATTGCGCGAGGCGAAAGATTCTGGCGGCGACACGGTGAATCTTAAGCATCGCTTGGAAGCCGCTCAGAAGAGTTTTGAAGAGAAATTGAAGGAAGTCGACGGTCAGTTACAGACTGCCGCGAAGGACTGGGACAAAGCCGTGGATGCGCAGGCGGATGAGGCTAGTCGCAAGACAGCCATGGGCAAGTTGAATGAATTACTGAACCGCCGTTCGTATATTCGGAACTTGGTTGTGAACGTACAAAGAGAATTGCTCTGAAGCCGCGACGTTTTGGCTTCGAATTTCGAGAATTGTTGAGACGCGGATCATGGGGAAAATAGTCGGAATCGATCTGGGGACGACCAACAGCCTGGTGGCGTACGTGGATGCGCGCACTGGACAGCCAAAGTGTATTCCAGGCCCATATGGCAGCACACTTTGCCCTTCGGTGGTTAGTCTCGATCCGGATGGCGCGATTATCGTTGGCGAACCGGCACGTCGCCGATTGCTGACGCAGCCAGAGCGTTCCATTTATTCCGTGAAACGGCTGATGGGCCGTGGACCCGCCGATATTCAGAACGAGTTGAAATTGTTTCCGTTCCGCGTTGACCCCTCAAACAAGAATGTGATTCGCGTGCGACTTGGCGACAAGATTTTCACGCCACCGGAAATTTCCTCGTTCATCCTGCGAGAGTTGCGAAATTGGGCGGAGACGTATTTCGGTGAAACGGTGGACCGGGCGGTGATCACCGTTCCTGCGTATTTCAATGATGCGCAGAGGCAGGCTACCAAGGATGCGGGTAAAATAGCCGGCCTGGAAGTGTTGCGGCTGGTCAACGAGCCAACTGCGGCGGCGCTGGCTTATGGCTTGCATGAAAAGCAGCGTGGCAAGGTGGCCGTTTACGATCTGGGCGGTGGCACGTTCGACATTTCGGTTTTGAAGTTGATCTCCACGGGAGAAGGCGATATTTACCAGGTGTTGTCAACGAATGGCGATACGCATCTGGGTGGCGACGATATCGATAATTTGTTGCAGGCATTTGTTCACGAGCGCATCTTGCAGCATGACCAGATTGATTTTTCGCCACACGGCGAACTTGCTCAAGAGTTGCGCAAAGAACTGATCGCAGTGAAGCACCAACTGTCTGAAACAGAATCCGCCACCCTGCAACTACCGCTGCCGAATGGAAAAGTATTCTCGTATGAATTTACGCGTGGATCGCTCGAAGCGTTGATCTGCCCTGTAGTGGATCGGACGATGGTTCCAGTGAAGCAAGCTCTTGCGGATGCGCAGCTCACGCCCAAAGAAATTGATGAAGTCGTCCTCGTCGGCGGCACGACGCGTACGCCATTGATTCGGCGGACTGCGCAGAAATATTTCGATCGCAAGCCCCATACGGAGTTGAATCCGGACGAGGTGGTGGCGCTAGGCGCCGCGGTGCAGGCCAACATTCTCGATCACGGTGTTAACAACATGCTGCTTCTGGATGTGACGCCACTCTCGCTGGGAATTGAGACGTATGGCGGAGCGGTGGCGAAAGTGATTCCCCGCAATTCCACGATACCCGCGAGCGCGCAAGAGCTGTATACCACCGGCGTAGACAACCAGACTGGTATTGATATCCACGTGTTGCAGGGCGAGCGGGAACTGGCGAAGGATTGCCGCTCGCTGGCCCGTTTTACGTTGCGCGTGCCGCCAGCGCCGGCCGGACTGCCACGAATTGAAGTGAAACTGCTGATCGATGCCAATGGAATTCTGCAGGTGGCGGCAAAGGATTTGCGCACCGGTGAACAGCACTCCATTGAAGTTCAGCCCAGCTACGGTTTGAATGATTCAGACATCGAGCGAATGCTGGAAGAATCCATTGAGTATGCGGAACAGGATTTTGCGGAACGGCAGGCAATCGAAGCGCGAACCGAGGCCGAAGCGATTTTAACGGCAACGTCGAAGGCATTCTCTAATTCACAGGCAGGGAAGCTGACTGGTGAAGAACGCGCTAAGGTTGATGCGAGTGTCGCCGAGCTGAAGCAAGCGGCGCAGGGTAACGACTACAAATTGATTCGCAAGAAGATTGACGAACTGAATCATGCCACAGAGCATCTGGCGGAATTGGTGATGAATTCGGCGGTGCAGACAGCTTTGCAAGGCAAGAAATTGGCTGAGGTTTAGGAGAGCGTATATGGGCGGCAGCAATCCATACATTGAAGAAGTAAAATACAAAAAGGCCACGAAGAAATATAAGGTTACGTTTCTGCCGAGCGGTAAGACCGTGGAAGTGGATCCGGAGAAGTTTCCGTACGGCCACAATGGGATTCCCGGCAGCATTCTGGACATTTCCGAGGGCTTCAAGATGGGTTTGGATCACGCGTGCGGCGGAGTGTGCGCCTGCTCGACGTGCCATGTAATGGTGAAGGAAGGCTTGGAGTCTTGCAACGAAGCGACGGATGCAGAGTTGGACGAGCTCGACGAGGCACCGGGCATCACCCCAAAGTCGCGGCTCGGTTGCCAGACCGTGCCCGACGGCACGACCGATATTGTGGTGGAAATACCTGAATGGAATAAGAATTACGCGAAGGAACTGGATCACTGAGGAGTCGCGGATGCCGCCGACGTTTGATTGGGACAGCTTGGACGACATTGCAATCGGGTTGACGGATAAGTTTCCAGACGTGGACCCGTTCACGGTCCGCTTCACAGACATGCATAAGTGGATTACAGAACTGCCAGGATTTGCGGGCGATCCATTGAAGTCAAATGAAAGCAAGCTCGAGGCTATTCAGCAGGCCTGGCACGAAGAATGGGCAGATCGCAAGGGCTGAGTCCCAAGCCGTCGTTTCAAAACCCCAATAAAGCCTGCGTGAATAGCGCAAAAAGAGAGTTTCCCTTATACTTGTAAGGTTATAGATTCCTCTGCTGTGCCGCTATGGTGCAACGGTTAGCACGCGGCCCTTTCAAGGCCGAAATACGGGTTCGATTCCCGTTAGCGGTACCAAAATTCGTTGCTAATTTCCGAACATCTGAAATTCCGTAAAATCCCTGTAAATATCGCAGTTTGCTGCGCGGTGTTATGCTTGTATTTCAAGCCCAGTTGCGGGCAGGAGGTCGTTTATGGCTGATTTTCTTCGCTCGAATAATCCCGTTTTGCAGGAGAAGGCGTTTGCCGGACAGATTGCTTCCGGCGAGACAATGACAGTGCAAGGTACGGTGAACAAGACTGGGCTGTTGCTGTTGTGTGTAGTGGCCACATCGGCGTGGACATGGGGATTGGCGCACTCGCCTACGCCTGAGGCGGCCTATCCATGGATGATAGGTGGAGCGGTGGGCGGGTTTGTGATGGCGCTTGTGACGATCTTCAAGCAACAGTGGGCAGCCGTGACCGCTCCGGTTTATGCACTACTGGAAGGACTCTTTCTGGGTGGCATCTCCGCGGTGTTCGAGAAGTCCTATCCGGGAATTGCGGTGCGCGCGGTAAGTTTGACGTTCGCCGTGTTGTTTGTGCTGCTGCTGGCCTACAAAACTGGAATCGTAAAAGCGACTCGCGGTTTCAAGCTGGGCGTAATTGCGGCGACGGGAGGAATTGCGCTGGTCTACGTGGTGAATATGTTCATGAGTCTGTTCTTCCACAGGCAGATGTCATTTCTATATAGCAGCAGTCCGTTGAGCATTGGGATCAGCGTATTTGTGGTAATCATTGCTGCACTCAACCTGGTACTCGATTTCGACATGATCGAGACGGGTGCGCGGATGAACGCACCAAAGTATATGGAATGGTATGGCGCGTTTGGACTGATGGTTACGCTGGTCTGGCTGTATCTTGAAATTTTACGATTGCTGGGCAAAACGCGTCGCCGGTAAATGCGCGATTGGCTTTCGCGCGAGTGAGATGCAAATCATATCTTGCTCCCGCTTTTTTCTGTCTATTGATTTCCCTTATGAAGAAATCGAAGCAGAGCAGGATAGTAGCGAACGCGATCGTACTCTCACGGCTTTTCGAGAAAGCGCTGCTGTATGCGGCGCGCATTCATGCAAAGCAAGTAAGGAAGCGCACCAACAGGCCATACATTGGGCACCTGTTGAGCGTGGCTTCGATCGTGATTGAATTTGATGGCGATGAAGATATGGCCATCGCGGCATTGTTACACGACGCAGTAGAAGATCAGGGCGGTTTGTCGCGGTTGAAGGACATTCGTCGAAGGTTTGGCAAAAGAGTCGCGCACATCGTGGATGGGTGTACGGACAGTCATACGGCGCCGAAGTTGCCATGGATTGATCGAAAACGGGCATACCTGGAGCGAATTCCGAAAGAAGTTGCGGACGTGCGACTCGTTTCGGCGGCCGACAAGCTTTCGAATGCACGTGAAACGCTGCAAGATGTGCGCGCCCACGGAGTAGAAGTGTTTGAGAGTTTCGCCGGAAAGAAAGACGGTACGTTGTGGTATTACCAGGCGCTTGTAGAGAAATTCCGCGAGGTTGAGAGCAGTGCCCTCGTCGAGGAGCTTGCGCAAGTTGTTGCCAGATTGAAGCGATTGTCGACTACACGCTCGCTGGAGCGCAACAGAAATCAGAAGGAAAAGCGCAGACGCGCGGAATAACTGCGCGGTGGCCCGACCGCCGTGCCGGAGAATAAACTGGCGAAATTAATGAGATTCAGGTGGTCAGTGAGATTCATAGCTTGAATTTGAAGCTGAACCGTTCGCAACTCCTTGTGATACAACTCCGCTCCCGCACCAAGATCGAGAGAGAAATTAGGCGCAACACGTTGGCGCGCAAAATTCACGTGCGACACAATGCTGGAGCCGTATTGTTGCGTGAGGAGCACCGGATCTGGGTTGTCTCCTAAATCCGCAGGCAGGCCGCTGCCATACTGTGAAGTGAGGGCGAACCACAGTCGTTTTTGCGCCTGAATGCGTGCGCGAAATCGCAGCGAGTTGCGTTGGTCCTGCGAGACGCTAAACTTGCTGGTGTCTGTCAGCGCATTCGTGGTGTCGCTACCGATGAACAATCCGCCGTTGATGGGTCCTTGCCCCAAGCCCACCTGATTTGAATAACTGATAAAACCGGAAAACCGCCCCCAAGTGGGAATCTCGACGCGCACTTCTTCGCCAAAAATGCGCGCACTGGCATAAGAAATAGGAAAGTTCACGCCGGTCTGCAGCAAGACGTCATCATCGGCATAATTGGTAAAATTGCGGCGGAAGATATTGGCGTCGATTCTTAACACGCCGAAAAGCGATTTGGTGACGCCGCCCTCGAAGAAGTTGCCTGTCGAAGGAAGAACAGGGAGGCGCAAGACCACCGGGTTCACCGCTTCGAGTTGCGGAGAACTCGCCAGCAGCAGATTTTCCATTGCGGGAGTCTGAAAAACGCGGTCGTAAGAAAAATGCAGCAGGAGATTACAGGAGGAGATATAACGAGAGATGCCGATCCTGGGGCTGAGCGCCGATTCACTGGTGACGAAGCTGTAGTGGTCAAACCGCAGTCCAGCGGAGATATTCCAGGACCCATAGCGCATCTGGTCCTGCACATAAAATGATGGCTCGACATCCCATTTGGAGTCCGCAAACTGAAACTGTTGTTGCGTGTTGGGATCAAATTGCGAAGGATCGGTGATGCGGTACTGCAGCGCTTCATTCACTGGCGTAAAAAAGGAATCGACACCCGCTTTCCAGTCGTGATGCCCGTGATGCCCGGCGAAATCGCCACGCACATAACCTTCGCGGTAGCCGCGGTTCTGATTGACGATGACTGGAGTAGAAAGATCGTTGGAGTGCAAAACGAAGCTGGAATCGCGCACGCTACCGGAAAGACTGAGAAAAAGAGTGGGCGAGATGGAATGTTGAAAATAAACTTGGCCGCTGGTTTCTTCGCTGGCGGCGTCCTGGCGTTGTGGTCCAAGTAGCTGGTTCTGTTGGACGAGGTCGTTAGGAACGGTATACCGAAGCGAGCTGTGCGAGACAGAGACGCGGAATCGGTCGTTGTCTGAAATTTCGCGGTCGTACCCGAAGGAAAAGTCTCCCGAGTTTCCAGCGTTGCTGAAATTCTCGATGACTGGTGGATCGAGATAGCGATTGGAATGAAACCCCTGCGCGCGTGCAGAGAAATGATCCTTCCTTCTTACATACGACAGCGCGAGCGAGCCGTTCAGGCCGTCGAAACTTCCTCCGCCGGCGACCAACTCTCCGTGCCAGCCGGCCGGATCGTTCGCATTCGTGCTTACTTCCACGACGCCGCCCAGTTTTCTGCCATATTCGGCAGGATAACTTGCGGTCAGCACGCGCACCGATTCCACTTCATTGGAGTCAAATTCCGGGGCGAACGAGGGTGAACGATTTTGCAGCAAAGGCTGGCCATCAACGACGAACTGGACGTCGTATTCCGAGCCACGCGGATGCAGCACTCCATTGGCCTCAAACAGCCAGCCCGGCTGGGCAGCGACTAGGTCCAGAAGATCACGTCCAGGTTGCGTGCCCAACTGCTCGCGAACGGATTGTTGACCGAGGGTATAGAGCGTTCCGGTTCGCGTGGGGTCCAAGAGTGTGAGGCTATCGCTTACTTGCACTTGAGTAGTGACCGGTGCAACGCCAAGCGTAATCGTCAGCTTGATGGGAACTTCTGAGTGTACTTCGACAACCTGCGTCCAGGTGGCGAGTCCCTCAGCGGCGAGATTCAGGCGATAAATGCCGAAGGGAAGAGCTTGCACTGTGTAGTGGCCGTCTGAGGAAACTTCGAATGTGCGCTGGAATTCATTCCCGGTGCTGAGAATTACTCCGTGCGCGCTGACGGTTGCTCCGCCGGGATCGTGCACTTCGATCTTGATTTGTCCGCGCTGGGTCTGCGCGTTAACGAGCGGAGCCGGCATCAAGCATAGGACGCCCGCGAGGATCAAAATCAGCCCGCATTTGTAGTTCAAGAGAGTCATTCGTACGCCAGAAACACTGACAGCGGTGCGGTCCACAGACTATTCCGCAGAGCGAAACGCACCCGTTTTTAAGATAACACGCAGCATAGAATCTATCGGCAGGGGTCTTAAATCGCGCGCACAATCACCAACTGCGACACTTGGCAGCGTGCGTCTAACGAATATTGCGCATCAAACTATTCAGGCCACGTGGCTCAGCGTGGGTGAAGCAGCTACCTCACACGCCGCGATGAAATTGGCTTAGTGCTGAAGTGGGAATTGCTCTTCGCACGTTGATGGAGAACGTTTCCAGCTGTGTGGCACAATCGAATAGAAGTTTGCTCGGCGACGGCGATTTAGGCCCGCTAAGGATTCCCCCATTGACCCAGTCTCACACGTATTTAAGCGCTTCCGCGAGCGCCCTCGGTTCTCGGCTAGTGTCCTCCGAAGAAGTTGACCTCGCATACGGCATGCCCATCGGAAAGCTAAGGAACCGGGCCGGGATCGTGTCGTTCGCGTACGCCACTGAATCCGAGAATGAGGGGTCTCTGGGTGCGCGTGCATGTCTGGATGTACTCGAGCAATCCGGCGAAACGGCAAAAAGCATTGACTGGATTCTAGCGGCCAGCGAAACGCATCACGCGTTTCCATCGCTTTCGGCGGTTCTGCATGCCCGCTTGCAATTGCGAGAGGCGTGTAACGCGTTGGATATGGGTAGTGGATGCCTGGCACTGCTGCAGACCCTGGCGGTGGCGCAGGCACTTCTGGAATCGAAACGGGCAAAAAAGATTCTTGTTGCTACGGCGGATGTACATAGCCGCACCCTAGGTCCAGGCCGCGCTGCGGGCGAGTTTGGAGGGCTCTTCGGCGACGGAGCAAGTGCGTTCCTGCTGAGCAGTGTTCCGCCTCCCGGGCCCGCGCCTTGTGCATACCTGCTGGGCGATTTCTTTTTCGGCTGCGCGACGAAATATGCGGAAGCGATTTGCGTGAGCGAAGCAGGAGACGGACGCCTCGATGTGCAGTTTAGCGGTGATGCACTCTCTCGTGCGGCGGTAAGTTGCATGGGAAAAGTTGTGGATGAAGTGGAACGACGCAGTGGGATTCCGCGCACGGAGGTCGGCGCATTCGCGACGCACCAGCCAAATCCGCGGTTGGTTACGTTGCTGGCCAAGCAGTTAAATGTGCCGGCCAAAACATTTCCGCCCATTGGTACCACCAGCGGAAATTTGGGTTCTTCCATGTGTGGAGCTGCGTTAGACGCCGCACTGCGAGACGCGTCGAGGCAGCCAATTGAAAAGAGACGGCCCGTCTTCCTCGCATCCCTCGGTCCAGGGTTGCTCTATGGAGGCGGCTGGCTGGTTCCTGCCTCCCTTTAGAAAGTTACGGCTCCTGCAGCGTCAGGAGTCCTCTCTCAATTTTTCCGAGCTAGGTGGCCTCGCGCGTCGACCTTACGTGTAGAGGGCTTCTCAAACGCATCCACTAATCGCGTCTGATCCGACGTTGCAGGGCAGGAGGTTAGGGCAACGTTCGAACCGCGAATTCCGTGGCAACCGGCGGCACCACACAACCCTGTGCGGGCGGCCATCCGGCATCGGTAGTGGAGTTGCGGCACAGCGTGACTAACGCGTTAGTTACTTCCGACGGCGACACGGCGCCGTCCAGCGGTTCCGCGTATAACTTATAGCTGCGTCCCACGCTCAAACCGTCAATCTCATAGTTTCCATCGAATTGCACTGGGCCGGGCGCAACACAGCTCCATCCACCTATGGTGCCGGCCATGACGCTACCGCTGGAGGCATCGATGGCCACGACGTGCGCGCCGAAGACCCCGGTGACGCCGGGGGGTGCCGTAGGCAAGGAGATGAGGTTTGCGGGTACGATGTGGCCCTGAATCGAGCCTATGAACTGAGTGTCCGCAGGGTCGTGATAGAGAACCCGCAAACCAGTCCGATCGTCGTCACCCAAAGGAGCATCCGGTTGCTGTGAAGTCGGACGCACACCAGAATAGGTGCCAGGAGCAGGCGCAAAGGGAAACATCATGGCACTCCAGACCGCAGAATGACTGAAGCCGAAGGCGTGTCCCAACTCGTGTGTGAGGATGGACTGGAAATCGTAGGACTTTGAATTTGCACTCAACGCGGCAGGTGTGGCGAAGGTAGTAAGTGAGTCGCTGGGATTAAAATAAATGTCGGCGTCGAGAATCTGGCCAACTTCTGTAGAAGGTGCGCTGTTCCCGATCTGAATGCCAATTCGATCGGCGGTAATCACGCGAGTGAAGGCGAGTACGCCAGGCGTAAAAGCCATGTCGGGTTGCGCCAGACAAATCGAATTAATCCCATCAGAGCCGCAGGCATTGGGAGCGGCGACGCGAGTAAGCGGGGCAAAGGAGTTGGCAGTCAGTGTGGTTCCACTGACACTGCTCCATGTCGAAAAAGATTGCTGAATCGCCGATTCGATTTCGTTTAGCCGCCCTGTGGCAGATTTATCTTGGGTGACGATGGTGACCGGCGAGGTACTCAGCGCTGTACTCCAGCGAAAAGAGATACTTCCTGCGCTGGTCAATTGGTGAGCACGCACCGGGCAGGCCGACCCTCCGGAGATGTTTGCGGGCTGCCGAATGTCGGGCACGACTTCGTTGAACGCGTAGCCGTGAACGGGCAAGACGCACCAAAGTCCGTAGAGAACGGCGACGCCAGATGCTCCAATCCTTCGCAATGTGTCGCGCATGGCTGCTCTCTGCCTAACCTTTCGTGTTGCTCGAAAAGGAATTCGAACTTGTGCTTGGAACGGACGTGCGCAGCCCGTTCGATTGCGGTCTCACTGAAGTTGGCGGTTTATCTCCTTGTGCATCTTCTCCTCGAATATTTCGATGCGGACATTGCGGATGCCCGTTTTCGTGAATTCATTCGCTTGAGGATCGAATACCGGTATCTCCGAAGAATCTTGCGTAATAGTTTCGGAGCCATCGCGAGCGTTTCTGCGAATGCGAAATGTCCCTTGAGTCCAGCCTAGAACGCTATAGGGCTTTCCGGGGGTGCCCCACAAGAAAAGAATCAGTTCTTCGCCAGGACGGAACTCAGGTGCGCCTTCTACGTGCGATTGCAAATGATTGAATTTCCCGCCCGGCTGGCGGACCACGATGTAGGCCGGGAGATAGCCCTTTTCACGTTCGATGACTTCGAAGCTGGTGTCCGTCCAAATCTCACCCTTGTCGTAGTGGACTTCCGCGCCTACGTAGTGCACGCGGCCTATTGCCGAGGAATAACGTACGAGCTCAGGGAAACGCAGGCGAACCAGGGTGGTAGCGCGTGCGGCCACAGCAACCAACGCCAATCCAATCAGAAACAGGATCCAGAGGAATCGCCGGCGCTGTAAATAGCTCATCAAGTTCTCCCTAGTTCAACGCACTTCCAGAACGCCGGTCGCCGCCGTGCGATCCAAATTTGCGTTCTGAATGAAAAGCGTTCGTGAACCCGGCGCCGCACTGGCTGGAATTTGCAGCGTCAGGTGGATGATGCCGAGGCCTGCCGGCTGCTTAGAAATTACGGTGACGTCGCCGGGGCCAGAGACGATATAACTCATGCTGGTATCGAAACCTGCCGATGAGAAGAGACAGACGTCAGCCGCGGTAGCTCCTGTAGAGGGCCGCTGTAGGGGGATTGGATTGCCAGCGAGGCTGCAACTGTTTGTGGTAGTGACGAAGGCTCCGATCGCCGCCACGTCAAGATCGAAGTTGGCCTGCGAGCTATCGATGCCGGCGGTGGTGAGGTCTACAACCGTGATGTCGTTGCCCCGGGACACTGGAGATCCGCTAGTCAGAGTTATGACACTTTCGTTGCTGCTGGGCGCCACCACCTTCAGTCGCACAACATTTGAAAGGGTTTTGTCGGGATTCTCAATTTGCGCGCTGACGTTTCCTGCGGCCGATACGTCCGCACTGCTTAAAGGCGCCGAGCAAGTGTTCGCCGAGGTGCACGTCGTGAACCGCGCGGCCCCACCAACGACGAGGGTGGAACCAGGACCAGGATTGGAAGGAACAAATCCACTGCCGCTGACAAGCAGCGTAAAGCCATTGGCGGCACCGGCATACACACTCGCAGGTTGTAGCGTCGCGATGTTTAGAGCATTGGAGATGCTGACAGCGGCAACTCCGGATTGTGAAGAATCATCCTCGCTGACGGCAACAATCTGAAAAGACGATGGACTCGGTGGTGCTGCGGGTGCCCGGTAATTACCGAAGGAATCGATAGAGCCACATGCGCCGCTTAACGAACAGCCGGATCCCTGAATCTGCCAGATCACGTTTTGATCATCGGAGCCCAGCACGCTGGCAGTGAGGTTCTGCGTGGCGAGAGGCAACAATGTGAGATTGTTCGGTGTCACGCTGACCAAAATGTGGTTCATTACGGTGACCTGCGTAGATGCAGTGATGCCAGGACTCGACGAATTGATGACGTAGATCGAGACAGGATTGGACGATGGAATGGCGCCAGGTGCGAGGAAATCGGCCAACGTGGCTGTGCCGGACACCAGTGCCTGACACGGGTTAGAGCTATGTACGCAAATTGTCCCGGTGGAAGCGTTGCCGCCCGAAATTCCGTTGACGTTCCAGGTGAATGTACCGGAGCTCCCACTTCCAGTAATCGTAAGACTGGTACGGTGATTCGCCGCGAGTGTTGTTACATCCGGCGAAAGATTGAGCGTGCCCGCTGTGGCTGATTGGATAAGGATAACTGCCTGAGCCCTCCTCGAGGGATCGGCAAGAGGAGTCACAGTTATGGTGACCGAGTTGGGCTGTGGCACTGAAGAAGGAGCGGTGTAGCTCGCCGTATCGTTTACCTCGGCTGTACCCGAGGATTCAGTGGTCACCACCTTCAGAATGCCGCATGCGCCACCGGAGCATCCGGGTCCCGACAATGACCACGAAAGTACACCGCTAGGTTTGGAATTTGCAGCTGGAGTCAGGGTGGCGATCAGGGCGGCAGTAACGCCCGATTGCAGCGTGCTCGGCCCGGTTAGTTGCAGGTTGAAATTGCTGACGATGGAAATTGCGACACTGGCTTGCTTGGTGCCATCGGCAAAACTGGTAGCAGTAATTGTGACCGTCGAGGGATTCGGCAAAATGGATGGTGCGGCGTAATTGCCGCTGGTGTCGATCGAGCCGCACGCGGATGGGCAAGATAAGCCGGACACACTCCAGCGAACAGTATTGTCCGGATGTCCGCTGCTCGACACCGACGCGCGGAACGATTGGGCGCTGCCCAAGGAAATGCTCATACTTCCAGGTATCAACGACACAGAGATGTCGCTGGTTATGCTTATGCTGACGGTGGCGAACTTGGAGGAGTCGGCGTTACTAGTGGCTATCACTTGTACCGTCCCGCCCTGGGGAAGATCCGCAGGCGCCGTATACACTCCATCGACAGAAATCAATCCGACTTGAGGAGAGCCTCCAGAAATTCCTTCAACGCTCCAGCTCACTGCAGTATTTGTGGAATTGCTTACGGTCGCAACGAGCCGCACTGTTTCGCCTAGCAACACTGTTCCTGATTGGGGCGAAACTGCGACTTGAATGGAGGGAGGTGGTGGCGTCGATTGCGCTACAGAGCCTGCGCCTCCCCCGCCGCAGCCCAGAGTCCACGCAGCCGCCGTAAGGAGAACAAAAAGCAGTGTCCGTCGTGGACGCATCGCGTTCTCTTGTTGATGAGAACTTTTTGAAGTTCGTCGTTGCGGAAGGGGCCGCATGCCAATGTGAGATTGCAGGCGGAGTGCCAGTGCTGCTTCGGGCAAATCGCAGACGCCGTTGCAATGCCCAATTCGCTTCGCGGCGTCGTTAAGATCTGTAGATACGTTTAGTTGCGCGCGAAGACCGGCTTCAATCGCAACTCAAGTTCGAACTGCCAGGCGATACTTCGTGACAGTCACGACTCCCGAATCGAAATGAATCCTTTGAGTTGGCCCGATTCGGGAAATTTGGTCCGAGAACAATTGACATTCGCGACTGTGACTTCAATAATCCGCGCATGCCACGACCAGATGCTGCTCGCCGCGTAAAGAGCTATTCAGCGGAGAACGGCTACGTCTACCAGTATTATTTTTATGAAGTGGACCGCGTGCTTCACGAGGGAAACGGGGCAGTCAAATTCGTGTATGCGATTTCAGCGGACCGGTCTAACGCGTTCCCGGTGCATATTTTAGTCTTTGAGACGGCGCTTGCGGCTTGGGCCAAGGCAAATGGGCGAGCCCTGACAAGCAGCGAGGAATATGCGGTAGCAAAGATGCGCCTTTTACAAGCCTTCGACGAAGGATCAGTGCCACTCGCTCCCGCAATCGGCGGAGTGACACTGTCGGTGGATGAGAGCAATCTGGAGGACCTCCTGCACCAACTCAATATCTGAGAGCAGCAGTAAATATTGATCAATCTCAGTGCCCGCCGCTCTCGCTAGGATTCCAAAATCGATTTCAATGCACCTGTTAGATCTGGTTGCGCAAAGGTGAAATTCAGACGGTTCATTTTTTCGGGAACGACGCGCTGGCTGACGAGCAGTAAGGCGTCGGCCATTTCTCCCATGGCGAGGTGTAGCGCGAAGGCCGGCGCGGCAAACAGTGCGGGACGATGCACCGCGCTCGCCAGAGCAGCGGTGAATTCAACGTTGCGGATGGGTTGCGGGGCAACGACATTGATTGGCCCGCGGACCGCGCCATTCTCAATCGCAAGCCGCAATATATTCACAACGTCTTCCATCATGATCCAACTCATCCACTGTTGTCCGCTGCCGAGTTTCCCGCCTAGACCTAACCGGAAAGGCTTCAGCATCCTTGGGAATGCCCCACCGCTCTTTGCCAGAATAATGCCGAAACGCGCGAGCACTACCCTGATGCCTAAGGCTTCAGCCTTCATGGCTTCTGCCTCCCAAGCCTTGGCAACTTCACTAAGAAAGTCCGGACCCGGCGGGCTATCTTCCCGGAGAATTTCGTCGCTGCGATTTCCGTAATAACCGATGGCGGAAGCTGAAATGAGCACGCGAGGGCGGGCGGCCATACGAGCCAACGCGTTCACCAACGAGCGGGTCGTGTCGATGCGGCTGCTGACCAACAATTGTTTACGAGACTCGGTCCAGCGGCCATCGGCAATGGGAGCGCCAGCAAGGTTGACGACCGCGTCGGCGCCAACGGCCGCTCCACCCAATTCTCCCGTGGCCGGGTTCCAGTTCACATCGAAACCGTGGGTTGGCGCCGAGC
>DASXBH010000125.1:0-2844 GCA_036491775.1 Candidatus Acidiferrum sp. | reverse complement strand
AAGCTCCACCAAATTTCTATCCGGGGAGGATTGCTGGAACTGGCTGCGTATCTGGACGAGCGAACCACCGTTGGCCTGACGATTCCGGTGGGTACGGGTACTTTGCGCCCGAAAGCGGAAATGTTGTTTCCGATGCGAGGGGTGGGGCTTTATTTACAGCCGTTCCGCTTCACTTCTCTTTGGCCGGAGGAGCGTCAGATACTGGAAGCGGAAATTACGAAACTGCTCAAGGAAACCGTGTCGGCCGCGGGAAAGCACGGGCCCGGCTTCCGGCCACCGCGCTTTTATTTGGAGTCTTTCTAATAGCGGGCCAGGGTCCCCTACCAGCTCTTGTCTTCCTGTCAGTCAAGCAATATTTTGCAGCGAAAAAGGCGTACGCTCGCCTCACAGACCGAAACCGGCCCACAGAGTTGCTGGACACGCCGGTGGCAGCGGAGTGCCGTTTTGGGAGACCTTGTTGAATTGTGATTTGAATCACTGACTGGAAATCTTCCATCGGCAATGATGCGATGCATCGGTCGCGCCTCCCCTGACTGCGGCCGAATTGCATCTACGGATAGAAGGAATTGTTTGGTAGGGCACGCTCCTATGCGGACGGAGCGTTGCCGGAGGCTATCGCGCTTCGCAGATCTCTGTTCCACGTCGCGAAAGCGCAGAACCGGGAATTCCCTGAACGGAGAGGTTGGCTATGAGTTTTGCCGATCGAAGGGAAGCTATTGTGGCGTCCGCATACTGGCTGCGCACTTGGCCGCTTTGGTACGGGTTTGCACTCATCGCGGTGGTAGCTGCAGCCCTGCTGCGGTACGGTCTAGATGTCGCTCTCGGGTTTACCCAACCCTTTATCTTGTTTTATCCCACGATCATGCTGATTGCTTTGCTGGGCGGATTGGGGCCAGGGCTGTTTGCGACGCTTTTTTCGGCAGTGCTCGCGGCATATCTATTTCTAGAGCCACTGAATTCCTTCCCTGTTAGGAATTCTCGCGACATAGTTGGACTGGCGCTGTTTGTAGTAATGGGAGTGGGGATCAGCGGGATGGGCGCGTTGTTTCGGCGACGCGGAAAGAAGCTGCAGGAATTTGAAGGGGCGATCGAGAATTTGGAAGAGATGATCACGGTGGTGGATCGGGATTACCGCTATGTGATGGTAAACCGCGCCTTCTTCGAGTATCGGGGAATGAAAAGGTCGGACCTGATTGGCCGGCGGATTTCGGAAGTGTTGGACCCGAACGTCTTTGAGACGACGATTAAGGAAAAACTGGATGAAGGCTTCCAGGGCAAAATCGTGCACTTCGAAATGCAATACACCTACCCGTTGCTGGGAAGGAGGGACCTGTTCATTTCCTACTTTCCCATGAGAGGGGCGAAAGCCATTGATCGAGTGACGTGTGTTTTGAAAGACGTCACCGAGCGGGAACAGGCAAGGCGTTCGCTGGAGCTGTTTCGAAGGCTGATTGACCAATCCAACGATGCGGTGGAGGTGGTCGATCCCGAGACCCTCCGCTTCCTGGATGTGAACGAGAAAGCCTGCAAAGACCTGGGCTATACGCGGGAAGAGTTGCTGTCGATGACGGTTTTTGACATCGATCGGGAAATCGACGAATCCAAGCAGGCGAAAATGCTGGAGGAATTGCGGGATTCCGGATTCGTGATCCAGCAAAGCATACACACGCGAAAAGACGGGTCGACTTTCCCGGTAGAAATCAGCCTCCGGCGGGTTGAATTGGACCGGAGCTATGTAGTGACCGTCACCCGTGACATCAGCGAGCGAAAGCGAACGGAGGCTGCGCTACTGGAGAGCGAGGACCGGTATCGCGACCTGATAGAACACAGTGAAGATCTGGTGTGCACGCACAACCTGGAAGGGAGGCTGTTGTCGGCCAATCCGGCGGCGGCGCGCGTGCTGGGATATGAAGTCGGAGAACTCCTCCAGATTCCCATGCGAGAACTCATCGCGCCCGAGAGTCGCGAACAGTTCGAAGGATATATGCACCGGATCAAGACCAACGGGGCAGATGAGGGGTTGCTGTGCGTGGTAACGCGAAACGGGAACCGCAGAATTTGGGAATACCAAAACACGCTTCGTACCGAGGGTGTGGCGTCGCCGATCGTACGAGGAATGGCGCGCGACGTCACCGAGCGCAAGCGGGCAGAAGCGGCCTTGCGTGCGTCGGAACAACGCTATCGGCTGCTCTTTGAGAAAAACGTTGCAGGAGTGGCGATCGCCAGCATGGATGGACAGGTACTGGATTGCAATGACGGGTGGGCGCGCATCCTTGGTTACGCTTCAGCAGGGGAGGTTCGCGGCCATTGGGCGACGGAGTTTTATTTCAACCAGGCCGATCGAGAACCGCTGCTGGAAGAACTGAGGCAAGCGGGTGGTTTCTCCAGCCGGGAGATGCAACTCCGGCGACAGGATGGCACGCCAGCCTGGATGGTGTTCAACGCCGCTGTCGTCGCTGGCGGGCAAAACGGAACGTCGCTGATACAGGCTACGGCAATTGATATCACGAAGCGCAAGATGGCAGAAGAGGCGCTGCGGCAGAGCGAAGAAGGCTATCGCAGGTTCGTGGCTCAGAGTTCGGAAGGCATCTACCATGAGGACCTCGATGCCCCTCTGTCGATCGATCTGACAGAAGACGAATTGGTTCATCACATCCTGCATGACTCGTACCTGGCGGAGTGCAACGATGCGATGGCCAGAATGTACGGTTTCACAGCCGGGCGGGAACTTGTCGGAAAGCGGCTGACCGAAATGTTGATAGCGGACGATCCGCGCAACCTTGAAATGACTCGCGAATATATACGGTCAGGATTCAAACTGATGGATCACGAGTCTCACGAAGT
>DASXBH010000124.1:0-23776 GCA_036491775.1 Candidatus Acidiferrum sp. | reverse complement strand
GAAAAAAAATCTGAACTCGGCAATCCTTCGCGCGAAGAAATCCCCGGCAAGCCCGACGACAAGCTCAGTGATCGCGGTTTCGGCACTGAACTGCGCACTGACCCGGTGTTCCTCGGCCTCCAGAAAACGCGACTGCTTGATCCAGTCCTTTCCTTACCTGGCACCAACGATCATCCCGGCGATTTCCGATCCAGCGGCTGCTCCGCCTGCCACGTCATCTACGCCAACGATCGCGACTCCACTCATTCCGGGCCCTACGCATCCTTCGGCAATCTTGCCCACAGCGCCTCCTCGGATCCCACCATTCCCAAAAACGAATCCGGCCATCCCATTAAGCACGCCTTCACAAGCGCTATTCCCTCAAGCCAATGCATGATCTGTCATGTCCACCCCGGCACCAACATGGTTACCACCTATTTCGGTCTCACCTGGTGGGACAACGAAATCGATTCCGACAAAATGTATCCGCCCACGCAGCACAATCCCACCGAAGAGGAAAGATATCAATCTGCTCTGCGCAATCCCGAAGCCGCCGCCGCTCGTGGTAACTGGGGCGAAGAGAAATTCCTCGATCAGACCGGCTCACCCGAATTCAACAAGCAGCTAAAAACTACCCAATTCGCCGATTTCCACGGCCATGGCTGGGTTTTCCGTTCCGTCTTCAATCACGATCGAAAAGGGAACTGGCTCGATAAAGACAGCGCGCCCATCGCCTTCGATGATCCGCAGCGTCTCCAGAAAGCCGTTCACCTCGCCGACATCCATCTCGAAAAAGGCATGCAGTGCGCCGATTGCCATTTCGCCCAGGATAATCATGGCAACGGAAAAATTTATGGTGAACCTCGCGCCGCCGTCGAAATCGATTGTGTCGACTGCCACGGCACCATCCAACAAAAAGCCTCACTCGTTACCTCGGGCCCCGCTGCTCCCGAGCCCGTGCGTCCCGGTGACCCTCGCGGACGTCACCTGGAAACGCTGCGCACTCCCGCTGGACTTCGCCGCTTCGAACGGCGCGCCGACAAGCTCTTCCAGCGCTCCATGATCGATCCCAATCTCGAATGGGAAATTGTTCAGACGAAAGACACCGTCACTCCCGGCAACACCCACTTCAGCTTGAAATCCTTCCGCGCCAAATTAATGAACAAAGATGGCCTTGCGCTCTCGCAGATCCCGAGTGACGACACCCAACTCGCCCACGCCAACTCGTCCATGACCTGCTACGCCTGCCACTCCTCCTGGACTCCCACCTGCTTCGGCTGCCACCTGCAAATGACCGCCAACGTCCGCCGCCCCATGCTCCACAACGAAGGGCTAACTACGCGCAATTACACCAGCTACAATTTTCAAGTTCTCCGCGACGATGCCTATTTCCTCGGCGTCGACGGTACCGTCACCGGACACCGTATCGCCCCGGCTCGCTCTTCCTGCGCCGTACTCGTCAGCTCACAAAACGCCAATCGCGATTGGCTCTACTATGAGCAACAAACCATCTCCGCCGAAGGTTTTTCCGGCCAAGCCTTCAGCACCTTTGTCCCGCACACCGTCCGCGCCAAAGAAACCAAACAATGCAGCGATTGCCACGTCTCCGCCGCCAACGACAATAATGCCTGGATGGCGCAACTCCTTCTTCAAGGCACCAACTTCATGAATTTCCTCGGCCGCTACGTTTTCGTCGCCACCGGCAACCAAGGCTTCGAAGCCATCGCTGTTGCTGAACACGATGAGCCTGAAGCCATTTTTGGTAGCGATCTCCAACGGGTCGCCTATCCCGACAACTTCAAAGACTTTGTCGCGCACCATCGCCAGCTCCACGCCGTCGCTTCCCACCAAGGCAATGTTCTGGATATCCAAGCGCGCGGCGAATACGCCTATGCCGCCACCGGCCACGGCGGCCTCCGCATCTACGACATCGCCAACATCGACAACAAAAATTTTTCAGAGCGTATTACCACTGCTCCCGTCTCGCCTCTCGGCCAGCGTTTTTACCTGCCAACAAAGAACGCCCTCGCCGTCACCTCGCCTTCCACTCTTGCCGTCGATCCCCTTCGCACTCGCCTCCCAGAAAACGAGGAGCAGCCCATTCACCTCCTGTATGGGTTTCTCTATGTCGCCGATCAAGAAGAAGGCCTCGTAATCGTTGGCAATCCCGACCTGAAAGCAAAAAGCCCCGGCGTCGGCACACTGCTCGACGGCAATCCCGCCAACAATTTCCTGAAGCGCGCTCTTGCCTTCAATCCCGACGGCGCTCTCACCGGTGCGCACCGCGTCACCATCGCTGGCAATTACGCCTACGTCCTCACCAACAAGTCCCTCGTCGTCGTCGATCTCGATAATCCTCTCGTTCCGAAAATCACCGCCACTCTCTCCGCGCCATTTCTTAATGACCCGCGCGCCATTGCTATCCAGTTCCGTTATGCCTTCCTCGTCGATCACGATGGTTTGAGAGTCCTTGACGTGACCGATCTCGCGCATCCCGTGCCCGTCACGAATGCACTGATCCCGCTAGCCGATGGCCGCAACGTTTACGTCGCGCGCACCTACGCCTACGTTTCCGCGGGCAAACAAGGCCTTGCCCTCGTCGACGTGGAAAATCCCGCCGCGCCCAAACTCGACCAGCTTTTCACTGCGGATGGCCAACTCAACGATGTCAACGACGTGAAAGTGGGTATGGTCGCCGCCACCGCTTTCGCCTTCGTCGCCGACGGCAAAAACGGCCTCCGCGTTCTGCAAATACTTTCCCCATGGGACGACCCTGCTCACTTCTCCGGGTTCAGTCCGCGCCCGACTCCCAAACTCATCGCCACCGCACGCACCAATGGTCCAGCCCTGGCCATCTCTAAAGGCATAGATCGCGACCGTGCCGTCGACGAATCCGGCAACCAACTCGCCGTCTTTGGCCGCCGTGGCGCTCGCCCCCTCAACCATACCGAAACGCAGCGCCTCTACCTCCGCAATGGTCACCTCTATTCCGTCACCGACGACATCGTGGAGCGCCCTTCTTCCGCCTCAGCCTCCCGTCCCTGAAACTCTCAGGGCCCAGGCACCGCCCCTCTCTTTCTGTCGCTGTGGCCACCTCGTAACCCCTGAGTTACGTAGTTGGCCCCTATCCCCCTGGGCCACGGCGCTCCTATCGCTTTTTCTTCGCATCAATTGTTTTGCACCTTGCGCCCGTCAAATCCTTCATTTCAAAGCTCTTTCCAAATCTAAGCCTTTTAGTTGCAACCGGTTACCCTTTCGCCGCATCTCACACACACCTAATCATTTGTTCACGATTTCCACGCATAGCACCCATCAAAATTATGAGTGCGGTACTTTCCCTACGAAGGGTTAACGTGGATGTGCGAGAGACTTTCGGGCCGTTTTTTGGCCTCGTCCGCCGAAGCGGGCAAAACATAAAGGAGTAACACACTATGGTGCAGCAGTATCTTCTGGCCAGTGACTTTGACCAGACTCTCAGCTTCAACGACTCTGGCGTCGTTCTCAGCGAGCTTATTGGCTTTAAGGGCTTTCACGAGAAGGTGAAAGGCCTGTCCGACATCCATCTCGTTCAACAGGGTGCCGAGCTCTCTTATCTAATTCTTCATGACCCGGATTTCCGTCGCGTTCGCCGCGAACACCTCATCGAAACTGGCAAGCGCATTCGCCTGAAGCACGACGTCAGCCTGTTTGCGCGTTCCCTGGAGAACCTGACCGATGGCTACAAGTTTTCGTTCTACGTGATCTCCGCCTCGCCACGGGAAATTATCCAATCGGCGCTCGAAGGCATCGTGCCGCCTGATCACATTATCGGTACTCGTTTTAATTTTAATGAGACTACCGGTGAGGTCGATTCCATCGTGCGCGCCACGGCGGGTTGGGGCAAGGTCACGGCGCTCGAAGAAATTCGCGCTACCGTCGGTGTCAGCCACGATCACATCATTTACATGGGCGACGGCAGTTCCGATTTGCCGGTGATGATGCATGTCAACCAATACGATGGTCTGACCATTGCCGTCTCGGAAACGAAGCTCATTTCGCGCGTCGCGCGCCGCACCGTGCTTTCCGAAAACGCGATGAGCTTTCTAGTCCCCGTTCTCGAAGAAGTACTTCGTTGGGACTCCCTGAAGATCCGCCGCTTCTTCGCCCAGCGTGGTCTTACGCTGCGAGAGTGGGACAAGATGCGCACCGATATGCTCACTATCGACGACTCCACAGTTACCGTTCCGGTCGTCGCGCAGCCGCAATAATCAATCTCAGTAAAAGAGCCGTCCTTGTGAAGGGCGGCTCTTTTTTTCGTGGAACTTCCCTTCGCAATCAGTTCATCGCCCTTCTGCTATCCTTGCTCTCTTCTAGGAGGCTCTCGTGTCCCACAAAAACATTCTCATGCTCGTTGGCGATTACGTTGAAGACTACGAAGTGATGGTCCCGTTCCAAGCCTTGCTTATGGTTGGCCACAACGTGCACGCCATCTGTCCCGGCAAGAAATCCGGTGAATCCGTTCGCACCGCCATTCACGATTTCGAAGGCGACCAAACCTACTCCGAAAAGCGTGGCCACAATTTTTCTCTGAACGCCACTTTTGAGGGCACCGAGCCCGGAGACTATGACGCTCTCGTTATTCCCGGCGGTCGCGCTCCTGAATATCTCCGACTGAATCCGCGCGTCCTCGAAATCGTTCGCCATTTTGCAACCACCAAAAAGCCTATTGCCGCTCTCTGCCACGGCGCGCAGATCTTGGCCGCCGCGGGCATCCTGCACGGCAAGAAATGCAGTTGCTATCCTGCGTGCTCTCCCGAAGTCACCCTCGCAGGAGGAACGTTTGTGGACGTCCCCATGACTGAAGCTGTGGTTGACGGTAATCTCGTTACTGGTCCGGCTTGGCCTGCTCATCCCGCGTGGCTTGCAAAATTCCTGTCCGTCCTTGGCACCCGTATCGACTTGTAGATAGCAATGTGCTGCGCCCGCCGCGCATGTTTCGCTGACCGGGTACTCGCATATCTCTCCGGATGAATTCCAGTGTTCGTAGCTATTCAATTTTTGCCGGAAGATTTTATTCGTGGGCTCTTTATAAATTTCGCCGGCAAGTAGATAATCATCTGTTCGTTACTCCACACTAAGGCGACTCGTGCTACATGGCTAATATCAACGTTAAGAAGGGTGTCATCGGCATTCTCACAGGCGGAGGCGACGTCCCCGGCCTGAACCCGGCGATTCGTGCCGTTACCTTCCGCGCGCTCCGCGAAGGCTACGAAGTGATTGGCATTCGCCGCGGCTGGGGAGGCCTCGTCGACGTGGTCCGCGACGAAAAATACGATAACTCCAACAATTTTCAGCGCCTCACCGAGGATGTTGTCAACCGCGCAGGTCGTACCGGGGGCACCTTTCTCCATTCCTCCCGCACCAATCCCGGCCGGGTCAGCAAGAACAGCGTTCCCGATCACCTGAAAGATCAATTCAAAGAGGAAAAGAACGACCTCACCCCCGAAGTTCTGAAGACCCTGGCATGGCTTGGTATCGAATACATGATTCCCATCGGCGGTGACGACACTCTCAGTTACGGTGTCCGTCTATACCAGGAAGGTGTTCGCGTCGTTGCCATTCCTAAGACTATGGACAACGACGTCCCCGGCACCGACTACTGCATCGGCTTCAGCACGTGCGTCACACGCACTATTCAGATGACCAACGCTCTCCGCACCTCGGCCGGTTCTCACGAGCGTTTCATGGTCCTCGAAGTCTTCGGCCGCTACGCCGGTTTCACCGCCATGCTTCCCACGATGGCGGGCGCCGCCAATCGTTGCGTCATCCCCGAACACAAATTCAATATCGAGCAGCTCACCGAACTGCTCAGCCATGATCGTCGTCGCAATCCCAGTCGCTATTCCATCGTCTTGGTTTCTGAAGGTGCCATGTTCGAAGGCGGCGAAATGATTTTTCAGAAGAGCGCCGCGGATGCCTTCGGGCACAAGAAACTTGGTGGCATTGGCGACCTGGTTTCCGAAGAAATCACGGAAATTTCGCCCAAATTCAACAATGGCAAAAGGATCGAATGCATCAACCAAAAGCTTGGCTACCTCGTTCGTTGCGGCGATCCCGACGCTATCGATTCCATCGTACCCATGGCTTACGGCAACCTTGCTCTCGACCTGATCCTGAATCGTATCCACGGCCGTCTGGTCGTCCTGAAAAACGGACGCTACGATAACATGCCCATCGACACCGTCACCTCTACCAAGAAAATCGTCAGCGTGAGGGAACATTACAATACTCAGCGTCTTCGCCCGGTCTATCAGAGCTTCGAAATGAAGCCGCTATTCCTTATGACCAGCGAACTAAACTGATCCGCAGATTTTAGTCTCTGCTCACGGCTCAAGGAACGCTGGCGTGCCGTCCCGGATTTCGCCGCCAGCGAATGCCCCTGGGAAAGTTTGTGGACGCGAAGCCCGCGTCGCACTATCCTTACTCGTCTTTCTTCGTCCCTTGGACAGAAGCTCTGTAGCAGAGGTTCCCTTGTCTACGCCGGCTCCTCAGCATCGCGCACTCATCGTGGATTCGAGCCCCGAGGTCAACCGGCTGCTCTCCAGTCTCTTCGACCCTGAGGACTGGTCTTTTCGTTTTGCCTCCGATAACACGGAAGCGTTACATCTCGCCCAAGCCGAAGCTTTCGACCTCATCATCACCGGCGTGCGCACCACTGGTCTGGAAGACATCGAGCTCCTTCGCCGCCTTCGACTAGTTCGTCCTCACACGCGCCTCATCATCCTCACCGATGAATTTACCCCCGGCGATATTATCGCCTCCATCCGAGAGCGCGCTTTTAGCTACTTCTCCCGCCCTTTCTCCACCGAGAAACTTGCGGAGTTTATCCATATCGCCGTTTCTGAACCTTGTTGGGACGACGGCATCGAAATTTTGTCTGTCGCTCCCAACTGGATTCGCTTATCCGTTCGCTGCGATGTCCTCACTGCCAATCGCCTTCTCCAATTTTTCCGTGAGGCATCTCAGCTTCCCGATGCGGAAACCGAGGAAGTCGCCACTGCGTTCCGCGAAATACTGCTCAACGCCATGGAGCATGGCGGTAAATTCGATCCCTCACAATATGTGGAAGTTGGCTATGTCCGCACCAAGCGCGCTGTCATTTGCCGCGTCAAAGATCCTGGCAAGGGCTTTTCTCAGGATGAACTGAAACACGCCGCTGTTTCCAACCCTCCGGAAGACCCTTTTCGTCACGTGGCAGAGCGCGAATCTCGAGGGCTTCGTCCCGGTGGCTTCGGTATTCTGATGGCTAAACAATTGGTTGACGAACTGCTCTTCAACGAACAAGGCAACGAAGCGATCCTCGTCAAATACCTCGACAGCCCACCCACCGCGCCGAAATCCTAATCGCGGAATAAACATAATCAGAACCCCGGCGGACGCTGCGAGGCTACATTGAAGTGATGCTCCAGGCTCAAGGCGGCCTGCGCCGTGGTGCCTTCATCGAACAAGCGGCCAATGAAGGTGACGCCATGGGGAACCCGGCGTGGCGGTGAAAACTTCGGCAGAGGATTCTTAGGGTCGGGCGCCCAGTCCGAACGTGCTTGGCTCACCTGAACGAAGCCGGTGCGCAGCGTAATCGACGGGTGGCCCGTGTTGTTACTGATGGCCAGCATTTCGTCGCGGAGTGACGGGACCAGCAGCACATCGACTTGTGAAAAGATGCGAGCCATTTCTTCACAGACTTTGCGACGGAAGCGGTCGGTCTGCACGAAATCCACCGCAGATAGGAAACGCGCTTGTCGAAAGAGGTTCGGCCAGGCGTCAAGAACTTGCATTTTCAGTTGATCCACACCGTGCGAGAGCGTGAGCTCTTCGAAAGCAGCAGCGCCTTCCGCAAAGAGAATGAGGTTGAGCGAATCGTACGGCCAGTTGGGAAGGGAAACCTCGACCGGGACCATGCCCAGTTTGGGGAGCGCGGCGAGTGCTTCCCGATCGACATCCGTGGCGGGATTCTGTTTCATCCACTCCGGAAAATAGCCGACACGCAGCCCCTCGACCGCTGCGTTGGCGTCGAAATCGAGATGGCTGGGAATGCTGGAAAGATCGCCAGGGTCGGGCCCGGAGATGGCTTGCAGCACCAGCATCGCGTCTTCCACGGAGCGCGTCATTGGACCGAGTTTGTCCAGCGACCAGCAAAGCGTCATGGCACCGGTACGCGGAACGCGGCCGTAGGTAGGACGCAGGCCGGTGACGCCGCAGCGCATGCTGGGACTAACGATACTGCCGCCGGTTTCGCTGCCGATGGAGAACGCCACCAAACCCGCAGCGGTGGCTGCGCCTGGTCCTGCACTGGAGCCCGACGCTCCTTCTTCAAGCAGCCACGGATTAACTGTCTGGCCGCCAAACCAAATGTCATTGAGTGCAAGCGCTCCGAGACTGAGCTTGGCAATCAAGACAGCACCCGCTTTATGGAGACGGGCGACCACCGCGGAATCTTCCTTCGGAATACGATTGCGAAATGGTTCAGCACCGTATGTGGTGGGAATATTCGCAGTGTCGAGTAGATCCTTCACGCCGAAAGGAATGCCATGCAGCGGACCACGATATTTGCCTTTGGCAATTTCGGCATCCGCGTCCTTCGCGTGCGTGAGGGCAAGATCACGAGTAACCGTAATGATGCAACGCAGTTTAGGATCGAACTGCTCGATCCGTTTCAGATAAATGTTGGTGAGACGTTCGGAAGTAAGTTGGCGACGCTCGATCCAGCGCGAGAGCTGCGAAACGGTAGAGTAGGCGATGTCCTCATCGGTACTCGGAAGCGGCCCGGGATCGGCATCAGAACGAACAAAACGGTCTCGCTGCGGAGGTGCCGGCGAATCGGGCATGGCAGAAATGTATCGGGAAAATGGCGCGAGTGTCGGTTCGAGTACAACGGCCCTTGGGCCAGTGCGGCGTTCATAGAGGGCGGCCATATTGACGCGCCAAGTGCTCGCGGCTTGCGCCAGATCGGGAGGGGTGAGTTCAACGCGTACCAGTTTTTCAGCTTCAGAAAATGTCCCCACAGAGACTTCGGGTCCGACCGCGGGACCTGTGCCATACGCGGGAGGAGCGCCTGCGGGAAGCTGTTGGGTGGGATCTTGCGCTCCAACGGCCGCCACGCTCCCAGCTGTATCGGCGGCTTCGAGACGAGGGGCGGCTGCAGCGGCCAGCAGGCCCAAAGAAGTTTTGGTCAAGAACTCTCTACGGGAATTAGACATGAATCCTCCGCGTGAGATTGTAGCCGAGAGTGCGCGTAGGTTCGAAGCTTCGCGAGTGGGCTGGGATGCGCCTCAGGTTGGAATGAAAATCTCAAGGTCAAGAGAGTGCGCCGGGAGGAGGTGCGGACTCGCCGAGCCGCCGATGAGCACCAATTATTCTTTATCGACGAGGCGCCAGTCGGTCGGAGGGAAAACGAGTGGCCAGAAGTTGGGAGAGGGATTATCGAATTCGAATGCAACTGCGAAATACCCGTTAATGGATTTGTCGCAGCGGATGACATGGCAGGGTTGCGATGCCCCTGTGCCGGGGTTGGAGAGCACCAATTTCTGGCTCTGCAGGACGCGCGTCCCCATTTCAAGCAATCCACCATGCGCATTCACGCAAAGCGTGTAGGCATCTCCGTGCAGTGATCTGCCATCTGACTGAGGAATTTCGAGTAACACTGGGACTTGAAAGAGTACGCGTTCACTGCGACGCCGATTCCGTGGATCGGCTTCGGCAACCACGGCGGCGACGCGCGGAAGCTCACGGGCTAAACGAGATATTCGTGGCCGAAGCGAAAATCGTTTCACAGAACACCACCTGGAAAAAGAGCCTGCGGGGTGGATGGGGAAGACCCATAACCATCAACAGAAAAACCGCTCTCCCGAAGAAACAGGGAGAGCGGGGACCGCGCGGGGAACGACAGACGCAGCAGCAAAAAAGAATGAGGGCGGAGAAGCATTCCAGCATAATGATGAGGCACAAATCCGTCGGTGATGGTGAAGATCAGAGAATGGTTTGGTTACCGAGCGTGACTCTTAACGTTGAAACGGCAGCGTGCACGGCATAGGAAGACATTTTCCGCTAATAGCGGGTAAAGCAGAGCGCGAATAAGAAAAACCTGAAAAAAAGGCCCAATGCGAACGAGATATGGTACACATCTATGTAATAGGTCAGGGCCTCCGGAAGATATGCGGTAGATTCGCCGAAAGCCCCATTTAGAGAAACGGGTTGAGGCACGCGCTCAAGGCCGGGTTTTAGCGCAATTTTTGCGCACAAGAACTGGTTGGGTTGCAATCTCGTTACGTAACGCGGAATTCGGACTCGGACAACCGCTCAAATTGTTGCTTGGAATCCAAAGCAATGCGACTGGGATGCCAATTACGTACGAAGTTGCAAACGGTCCATCCGGCGCAACCTGTGGAGGAGATTATGGCGAACACTGTGTATAGTTGCTGCGGGCCTACCAGGAGCATTCTCTTTGAAACCTAGCCAACGACTAAAAGATTTGCGATCACGCCTGGGAATCACGACTCGCGAAGTCGCTGACTTAAGCCAAAAAATCGCCGAGCGCGAGGGCAATTCGGAATTCACCATTTCGAATGCGTGGCTAACCCAGATTGAGAATTCGGATTCGGTGCCGAGCATTTTCAAGCTTTACAGTTTGAGCGCTATTTACCGCATCAAGTTCACGGAACTGCTTTCGCTGTTCGGCGTGGAACTGGATCACCTGCATGAGCATCAGCTTGCTTCGCCTCTGGACAACACCCATCTAACCACCCTCGAAATTGACGACGAAGAGAGAACCGTTTCGTTTCCAGTCCGTTTCGATCGCGGCTTCGATATCGACAACACCAACTTATTGTCGCGCATGGTAGAAGTGTGGGGCGAAATTCCGATCGCGTTGATCCAGCATCTCGATATCCGTCACAGCCAGTATGGGTACATCGGATTGCAGGATTTCACGCTTTATCCACTGATTCGGCCCGGTTCATTCGTCCAAGTGGATCAGCGCGTCACGAAGATCCAACCACGACGGTGGCGCACCGAATATGACCGCCCAATTTATTTCATCGAACTGCGCGATGGATACGCTTGCTCCTGGTGCGAGTTGCAAGAGGGCAAGCTGCTGATGATCCCGCATCCACTGTCCCCGTGTAATGTGCGAAGCCTGGACTACGGCACCGATGCAGAGATTGTGGGGCAAGTGACCGCAGTTGCGATGCGAATTACGGACGGTCCTGGAGGCGGGACTGACGTTGCTGGAGCACTTCCAAAGCGAGTTTGAGGTTCGACAGAAACAAATGGACGGTGAGCGGTTCCACATCCAACGGAATCGCTACCCGGTACGGCTGTAGCGTGCGCCATGTCTTGAGCAATTCCTCCGGCGTTTCCCGCGAACACTGCACATATAGCGCCAGTTGAATCACCAATTCCTCAAGGGAACACAGCGTTAGTTTTTCGAACAGTTCACGGTGCGCGGTTTCCAGCGCTTCCCGGACCGCCTCGGCGCCGAAATGCGTTTCCAACCCAGCGTGGTGGTACCTGCCCGAATTGTAATCCCGCGTCGACGCAAGATAAATTAGGCGATTCAAGTCGCCATTGATTTTGGCGAGTGTACGTTGCCAGAGGTCGTCATACGCCTTACGCGCATCAGCGTGGAGCAGCGCGGAATTCATCTGGGGCGGGTCCATTGACCCTGTGGGTTGGCGAAGTTCCATCGGGCACCAAGACGCAAACGCTAATTTTCCCGTAAGGGAGCGAAGGAATTTTCACGGGCTACCGGCAAACCGTCCGCGATCCGTTGAATATGAGCCGTCAAATTTGCGGGAGCAAGCGGGCCGCCAAGTTGAATGACCACTAGTCCGACACGACATACCAAAGACAAGTAAAGGAATTGTCCCAGCAGGCGAAGTTCCTGGCCCGGTGACAAATTGTGAGCCAGCCGCGAATTCTGCAAGTGATTGTGGCGAATCGCGGAGATGCGCGAACAGGTAACTGTGAGCCAGTAGCACGCCACGGCTTTGCGCTCGGTCAAAAAAAGCTCTTCCAGGGCGGAGCATCGTTCTCGCTTGATAAATTCCCAATCTTCCCGAGAGAAAATGGCTTCCTGAATGGCGGCCGCGTTAGCGAATGATGATCGAGGTGGTCGCGCCGTCGAACTCGCCTGCGACATTGATGTCCATTCCGTTGTATTGCGTGAACGAGAAAAGGCTACCAATGCAAGAACCAACGCGAGGGCAGCGACCATGCATAAGACTAGAATCAACATCAGCGCGCAGCCTTTCGGAAGCCAAGCCGCAGCTTGGCTAGTTCCTGCTCTGTGTCGGAAGCGATCCGCGAATAATCCTCTGGCGGCGCTTCGGGCTGAGGAACTGGCACAGCAGCCGGAGACCACATGGCATAAAGCCAGATCATCAGAAAAAATAGGTAAGAACTGATTTGAGCGTATACCCAAATCTTTTTGAAAGAATTGCCAAAATGCGAGAGCAAGGAAAGATCGAAAACGCTGGTGGCGACCATGAGCCCATAGCCAGCCAAAATCCCTTTTAAGTGCCGGCTGCACGGAATCGCATAAATGAGCAAAACGCAAACAATCGCCAGTATAGAAAACGCCTGAACAACTCGAACATTGCGTTCCAGCTCCGCGGGCGCGCGAGCCAACCAGGAGAGTGTACCGTTCGATTGATATACGAATACTTTGGCGACGGCCAAAGCGAAGATAAACAGGAGCGAATTGCGGGCCATCCTTGAGGTGCCCGGGTAAGAATGAAGCGCTAAGCGATAGATTTCGAAAACGATGAGCGACCCAACGAAAAGAGCCACATATTGACAAGTCCAATACACGGCTGGATAGCTAGATGGACTCCAATGGTGTACGCAGTACAGCAGAATTGTTTGTAGAAATACAAAAAGAATATACGAGTAAAAAAATGGAAAACGCCGAAGCAATTTGCCCTGAACTCCTCGCAGGAGAAGGACAAACTCCAGGATAATACCGGCCCACCAGATGCAAAAGATCAACATGCTCGTCGCGACCTACTTATCAGCGACAAGAATCGTAGCATGTAGAAGAGGAAGAATTGGTTAGATTCTTCCCCCGGTTTGGCGCATCAAACTACCCCAATGTTGAAGGCTTGATCGGCTTGGTAACGGGCGGCGGAGCAGTACCTTCGCTTGAAAGGATATGGCCGGGAGCAGTGGAAGACTTGACAGCGTTCGATGTGGCCTTAAAGCTGGAGACAGCGGAGCCCGGGTGCGAAAACACTAGCGCTGCACTGCAAAATACGAAGATTGCCAGAACACGATTAGTTTTTGTGCGAGACATTAATTCCTCCATAAGAGAGTTGGGGCGGTAGGAATCCGGCTCGGAGAGTGCCCATCTCACGAGTGAGACGAGATTAGAGTCTGTTCAGAAAAGTTGCGCGAGTACAAATTTCTGGTTGGGATTGCAGGCAGCAGCCCTCTTCCCTGATTGCTATCCCAAGGAGCAATTTCGAAATCGCGCTTTCCGCGCGCCGGCACAGACTCGTCTCAGCCCTTTCTGTTCGGGCCGTGAGTTCTTCTTGTGATAGCTCAGGGATCAACTATTTGTGGCTTGGATAAAATTTGAGGGGAGAGTTATAGCGGACTACAAACTAATCGCCGAACGCCACAGGCTTAAGGCGGCCGAATATTTTGAGTGGGCGCTTCGCTAAAAACCGGGATTCGTTAGTCGGTATCGGTCGTTGTGGAATGCGATTCCGGGATGGAGGTTCCGGAATTGGTTTCGGTGTTCGCACTACTTGTAGAGGGAACATCCGATTCAGTTTCGGTCGCAGCGCTGGTTGAAGATGGCACCGAATCCGCGTGAGGTGTTGCCGATTCAGGCGCAACTTCCGTGGAAGCGGGATGTGCGGTCCCAGCGGAGGAACTCGAACTCGATGCAGCGGAGGCATCCCCTGTTTCAGTCACAGGCGTAGCCGGAGTTGAAGGCGGGGCCAGAGCGGCCAGCCTGGCAGCTAACGCTTGCGCGAGTAGATCCACAATCTTCTTCGCCGACGAGCCATCCGAATCCTTCTCCGGATTGTATTGCGCGATATCAAGACCAAGAAGATTCTTCTGCGAAGCAAACTCGCTCAGCGCCGATTGCACCTCAGCAAGCGACAAGCCACCGTTTCCCGGTACATTCGTGGCCGGCAACTCCTCTGCAGTAACGACATCGATGTCGAGATGTACCATGAATTCCCGCGAATCCGAATGAAGAAGCGTCAGCGCGTTCTGCGCAGCCTTGTTGACGCCTTTCAGCTGAATATCGGCGGCATACACGTGGCGCATCGGAGTGCGCGTCAGAAAATCCTGCTCCGGCTGGTCCACCCGCTCCAGGCCAAAAATGACAGTGTCCGGTTCGCGAACCAGCGGAGGCTCGCCCCAGAATCGCACCAACTCGGGCGAGCCGCGCCCGATGATTCCAGCAAGCACCATCCCATCAATGCGGCCAGAAGGCGTACTCGCCGGCGTATTCAGATCGGCGTCGCGGTCGAACCACAGCAAATTGATATGTTTATAATAGCGGCGCGCCCCGGTGATTAATCCGATGACCTGCGCGCAATCCCCACCCAGCACCAGAACGAGTGCGCCAGACTTGATGGCTTGTTCTGCTCGCGGTTTCAGGTCATTGAGCCCGGCAACAATCTCCGGGAGATTTCGCGCCCGCTTGTGTTCTTCATCATCGGCGAATAAGCGCGGAGCACAGTCGCCAAGATCCGTAACTTCGTAGCCTACCGATTGCAGTCTTTCGACGAGCCCTGCAGCACGCAATGCTGCGGGGGCTTTCTCGCTGCCGGGACTAAACGCGGCGGCACTGGACGGTGCACCAATCAAGACAATCTTGTTTGGCTGACGGACGATTTTGACCGCCAAAGTACGCTCCTTGTATGAATCCGCTAAAGCCGGGTACCGGCAAGACGCGCCGGAAGTTCCCCTGCCCGGCACAGCGTGAAACCACTACTCACTAATCGAGAGCCTCTTCTCTGCCGAAGAGCCCTCCCGCATAATCCCCCAAAATTCTAACGCCGCGGAGCTGCGGCGATTGTTGCCAGTTCCGCGGGAAGTGTGAAGCGCACATCTTCGCGGATCAAATCCAAATCGCGCTGGTCAGTGAAACCAAATTGCGCCAGCCGTTCGCTCACCTGTTCCACCAAAACCTCGGGTGCCGATGCACCAGCAGTGAGCCCGACGCGGCGCACACCTTCCAGCCACGAAGCGTCGATATCTTCCGCGGAATCGATCAGTTTGCTCTTGACGCTCAAACGTTGCGCCAGTTCCACCAGTCGATTCGAATTCGAGCTGTTTTGCGAGCCCACCACTAGGATCAGGTCAACATCTTTCGCCACCTGCTCCACAGCTTCTTGCCGATTTTGCGTGGCGTAGCAAATATCATCACTGGCTGGCCCGATTATTTTGGGAAATTTCTGACGCAACCGCGCCACAATTTCCTGCGTGTCGTACAAGCTCAGGGTAGTCTGCGTCAGAAAGGCGAGCTTCTCAGGATCTTCTACTTCCAGGGCGTCAACCGCTGCTATGGAATCGACCACTAAAGTGCGATCCGGCGCCTCACCGGAAGTGCCAACAATTTCCTGATGATCTTTGTGGCCGATTAGAATAATCGTCCGCTTCTCGCGGGCAAATTTCAGAGCTTCCAAATGAACCTTGGTAACCAATGGGCAAGTGGCATCGATCACTCGCAATGCGCGATCTTTCGCTTCCTGACGCACCGTAGGAGGTACGCCGTGCGCACTGAAAACTAGCACCGCGCCGTGGGGAACTTCTTCGATGGTCTCCACAAAAATTGCGCCGCGACGCCGAAGCTGTTCCACAACATACGTGTTGTGAACGATCTCGTGATGCACGTACACCGGAGCGCCATACGCTTCCAGCGCCAGTTCGACGATGTCTACCGCCCGTACTACACCGGCACAGAAGCCCCGGGGACGCACGCGAAGTAAGATTTTTGCCTCAGTTTGAATAGCCATCATGATCCTAAGATGCTGGATTTACAAAAGTCTATCATATCAAAACCGGAATGGCCGCGCATTCGAGCATAAAGTCTCTGAATCCTGAAAGTTGGGGATACTCCCCAAACTGGCCGCATGCCCTGATCGCTCACCCTTTCAGAGGTGAGGATTTCCACCACCCATCCACACCACCTTCCCTCCATCGACCTGTGGAACCGCCTCCGTATCGCCTCGCATTTAAGTACAATACCGCCACAAGGGAGCCTCCCTATGGACATGCCAGAGAACCGACGGAGAAGTGAGCGCGTATTGTTGCGCATGACAGTGCTGGTAGTTGCCGAAAACGACGAGCGGCGCGAGGTTCGGGAGCAAACACAAACCCAGGTCGTGAATGCCCATGGCGGGCTAATCCAACTAAAAATGCACCTGCATGTGGGCCAGTCATTCTTACTTAACAATCCAAAAAGCGGCCAAGAAATGAGCTGCCGCGTAGTGCGCACCGAAGATGCGGGCATGGAGTTCTTCAACGTCGCCTTCGAATTCGACCGGCCGGCTGGCAATTTCTGGCCGATCGTATTCCCGCCGGCAGACTGGTCAGAGTCAACGGGGAAGAAATAGTCACTATCTATCTGCCGGCCAGCCAGCCAACTTTTTTGTCCAGGTTGTGTTTCATAGTGCGTGGAGGTATGTCTCGTGAACTTGATGGGAAGAATGGGAACCTCAGTGTTGATGTCGGCCGTGTTGGTGGGGGGACTGGCCTTGGTAGGCTGCGATGACAACGTCGAAGTCATTCGCGACCCGCAGATCAAAGTGGCAAAGGGTATGACCTGGGCGTGGCGCCCGACTGGCCCACCGCCGGTAGCTCCGGTCGCCAAGCGCGATGCGGACGGCAGGCCGGTGACTTCCCGGGACGTAATTACCCCGCAGCCGTCGCAGCGGCTCGAAAGCAATCGCGACTGGAACACCGAAGAAAATCGCCAGAAATTGCGGGCCGCAATTGAAGGGGGACTTGCGTCGAAAGGATTGACCAAAGTGGCGGACCCGGCTATCGCGGACTTCCTGGTGGACTATCACGTCGCGGTTAAGACCCAACGCGCCACCGTGCAGTCCGTCTACCCAGGTGGATACCCTGGCGTGATGTGCGGACCTTATGGATGCTGGTCCGGTTGGGGCTGGGGACCGCCGGAAGTCGCTTACCAGAATGTGCGCTGGCACGAAGGAACCTTTGTCTTGGACCTTGCTTTACGCGAACCAAAGAAATTGGCGTACCGCGCCATCAGCCGAAGAGAGTTGAACAAGCCGCAAATTTCACCTTATCAGGCAGATGAAGCTGTGAAGCATTTGCTGAAGGGCCTGAAAACTTAGGGAAGAAAAACGCCCAGGCAATACACGACTGTTCACAACCGCAGTGAATTTAGAGATCTATATCCGGGATAGGTTGAGGAGACGGCCGATCTCGGATTTCGTTTTACGTCGCAACGTCTCACGTTGTTGGGGCGCACAACCTGCTGCGTGCCGTATTCGGAAGATCGACGCTGTCGGGCGTTGAATTCTCCCAGTCCTCCAATTCCATGAGTTGGAGCCCGCGCCTTCCTGCTGGTAATGTGTGGAGGCTATGCTCCTCCTAAAAGATAAAGTCGCACTTATCACCGGCAGTGGGCGCGGTATCGGTGCCGCCATGGCAAAATTGTTTGCCCAGCAGGGCGCCAGCGTTTTCCTGACCGCGCGCAGCGAGACCGAGTTGCAATTGACCGCGGAAGCGATCACTGCGGCTGGCGGCAAGGCCGAATTCGTCACTGCGAATTTAATGCGTGAAGGCGATTGCGACCGCATCGTGCAAGCCGCGCGGGCGGCGTTTGGCCGCGTCGATATTCTAGTTAACAACGCTGGCAACTATGGCCCGGTCGCGCCGGTGGAAGAATATCCGCTCGCCGACTTCGACAAGGTCGTCAGCGTGCACCTTCGCGCTTCCTTTATCCTCAGCAAACTGGTGCTTTCCGAAATGTATGCGCGCAAGTCTGGCGTGATTCTGAATATTTCCAGCTTGTCGGCTAAATCCGCCTTCAGCCTCGGCTCTGCCTATGCCGCTGCGAAAGCTGGACTGCTGGGCCTGACGCGCGTAATGGCCGCCGAAGCTGCGCGCCAGGGTGTCCGTGTGAATGCGATTTGCCCCGGCCCCGTCACGGAAACCATTATGTCCAAACAACTAGGCAACCAGCTCGCCGAAAGACTGGGTGTCAGCCCGGAAGAACAATTAAAGGGATTTCTAAATACATTGCTGCAGGGGCGCGGTCAAACAGCCATGGAGATCGCCCAGGCCGCACTCTTCATGTGCTCAGACATGTCCAGCGCCATGGTAGGCCAGTCAATCAACGTCGACGGCGGCGGCGCCTTTTACTAGGCTCTTGTATAAGCGACTCGGCAACTGGAAAGTGCGAGCATTGCGGCCAGACTTTTGGCTATTACTTAACACACTGTGGATTTGGAGACTGTTCGTATGTGTATTGCGATCGTTGCGGAATGACGGTAATTCCTTCCTGTCTTGGTGCGGCGGAAGATCCCTATTCAGCACCTACTTTAGATCGTTTTTGAAGACGGACCCGGATTTCAAGACGAACTCGACGCGGCTTAATTCAGTGATGTCTTTCAAAGGATCGCCCTGCACAGCAACCAGATCCGCCCACTTGCCCGCCTCGACTGTCCCCATTTTGTCAGTCCAGCCCAGCAGCTCCGCGGCCGTAGTCGTGCCGGTATGAATCGCTTGCATCGGAGTCATACCGTACTCGACGTAGTATTCGAACTCCTTCGCCTCGTTCAATTCCTTCCAGTCAAACCCACCCGCGTCGGTGCCCAAAACGATCTTCACGCCCTTCTTCAACGCTAATTGAAAAGCCGCCTTCTCCGTAGCGACCATTTTCGGCCAATTCCCCTGCCGCCCCGGCGCGACATAGGCTCCCACCATGATCGTAGGCACCCAATAAATATTCCGCCGCACCATCTCGTCGATTTCCGCTTCAGTCAGACCGTCACCATGTTCGATCGAGTCCACACCCGCTCTGAGCGCGGCTGTGATGCCGTCGCTTCCAATTGCATGCGCTGCAACTTTGTGTCCTAGTCGATGCGTTTCATCCACGATCGCCTTTGCCTCCTCGTCGGAAAAGTTCACGTGACTATGCAGCACCCCGTCCGGTCCGTAGAAATATCCGTGGTCCGAGTAATATTTAATCCAATCTGCGCCGAAGCTGATTTGTTCGCGCACCGCCTTGCGAATTTCGTCGACTCCGTCGACAATCTGCACGCCTTTGGGCACCTTCAGTTCCCACGAATACCCCATCAGTGGATAAGCGCCCGTGGGAGCCATCGCGCGCGTAGAAACCTGCATATGCGGTCCGGGAATCTCTCCCTTGTTGATGGCCTTCTTGACGTCAACATCGGCATACATCGCCCCTTCGGTTTCCACATCGCGAATGGCAGTGAAGCCGTGCGAAAGCGCGATCTGCGCATTGCGCGCCGCCAGAATCGCCCGGTACGGAATGGACTGTTTCAGCAACTGCTCATCGTAATCGGTGTCCGTGATATCGCCTTGCAGCAACACGTGTGTGTGCGCGTCGACAAAGCCGGGTAGCACGGTGGCTTTGGACAGATCGATAAGCTCAACCCCGGCCGGCGCCGACCCGCCCGCAGTGACGCTTACGATTTTGTCGCCTTCAATGAGGATGAGCGCGTTCGTTATGGGCGTGTCACTCTTCCCGTCAATCAGGTGACCCGCACGAATAGCCAAACGCTTGGGAGGTGGTGCGGAAGATTGTTGCTGCGCTTGAGCGCTCGACGCCAACTGCACTAGGAATAGAGCAATTGCGCCAAATTTGCTAGCAATACGCTGCCGTCTTTTCATGAGACCTCCGGGAAGCGGCACAGCGTAACAAAGGTAAGGGAAATTAAAAAGCGTGGAGATAACTGCAGCAGTCAGGAAATTCGCTTAAGAAGCCCGCTTCAAAAAGAAAAAGGCCAGCCGCTCTCTCAGGACGGCTGGCCCAACTGGCTTTCGTCTCTAATCAGAACCAAGCTTCACGGGACGGATATCGTGCAGCTTGATTCTGCGTGCTCTGCCATCAACTGAAACCGAAAATCGTTACGCGCTCGTTGGCTGCGAACCAGGCCGCCGCAGCGGCCGGCGAGCATAATCTTCGATGGAGGAAACGGTGCGGCGCGCGGTGATCAGCCAAGGATGGCGGCTCTTGACCAACCGCAATACGCCTGCTTCCCAAACCTTGTGGAACATGTATACGGTCGCGATCACCGACCCAAAAGCGGCGAACACCAGGATGAACAACGCAAAGGCAGCCAGCAGTTCCCGGACAAAGTACAACTGGAAAGCTGCGATGGCTCCCAGAAAATACCACAACCACTTACGGTTGACGTCTTTCTTGCTCTTGCTCATCGCCTGAATGCTCCCTCTCCCTGAGGACCTGGTCCATGGCTGGTGGACCGGTTGGGCCCGAAAACTTGGTGCGTCTTGCCTACTCGGATCGACCTAAATATCTTGCTGGACTCAGTGCTTAGATGCTGGACCCTGACCGGAGGGCGGAGGCATCTGACCTGTCCTATTGAACAGCATAGGGCAGGGAATGGCCATGGTACAAAAGCATCAAAGTTCAGGGTAAACGACTTTCCTAGTACTGTGATACTCGCACTTAACAGCGTTTAATGTGCTCATTACACGTCATTTATAAATGGTTAAAACGGCCTGAGGAAATGTGCCTTTTCTTCGCCCTCCAGTCCCGTTCTCATACTGTCCTTTGGTACAGCCCGACGAGCGCTCCCAATGCCAGTAACCACAAGGGTGGAGGTACAGGTTCGTCCCTTTTCATCCCCGGATGGCTCAGCTATCGTCTTGCTTAAGAGTAGATGGAGGTTGACCCTTGTATCCCGGCCCTTGGCCTCTCATTGCGGTCGCTGCGTTCGTCTTGGCAGTGTTGGCCTGGAGCCAAGTCCAAGCCCTGCGGCGGGAAAATAGGAAGGGAGAGGCACCTCCCGAGTTGTCGAAGTTAGTAGCCGAACTGACCCGCCGGGTATACGCGTTAGAGAAAAAGGTCGAGGAGCTAACCGCGGTTCGCAGCAGCGAACATCTCAGCAAGTCCGAGATTCCCGGCGCGACAGCCACCGCACAATCGACACCCACGTCGACCTTTGAGTCCGACAAGCCGAAGACGTTCCCCGAACCTCTCTCCGGACCTCCCGCAAGCAAGCCTCACGAGCCGACGCAGCCACCGCCACTTCCGGCGTCGCCGGTGCCCCGCGTTTCATCCGTGCCTAGCCCTGCGCCTGCGGCCCATTCCATCCCCGTTGTACATAGCACCCCGCCGCCTCTGACCTTTGCCCATACTCCGCCCGAGGCCGATCTCGAATCGCGTATCGGTGGTCGCCTCGCGAACCGCGTAGGAATCATCCTCTTAATCTTCGGCGTGTCGTTTTTTCTGAAACTGGCTTTCGACAATAACTGGATCGGTCCGGCTGGGCGAATCACCATCGGCATCCTGATTGGCCTCGCGTTGCTCCCGTGGAGCGATTATCTGCGCAAGAAGGGCTACACCTACTTTTCCGAAGGAATCGCAGGACTCGGTGCGGCCACCTTATACCTATCGATCTGGGCCGGGTGGCATTACTACGCGCTGTTCACCCGGGAACTGGCGTTCATCGCAATGATTGCCGTCACCGCCGTGCTGGCGTTCATTTCCTTGCGGCGCGACTCTCTGCGGTTGGCGATGCTGTGCCTGGTGGGCGGATTCCTCACCCCGATCTTGCTGAGTAATGGCACGAACAATGAAGGAACGCTCTTCAGCTATCTTTCTGTCCTTGACGCCGGACTTCTTTGGATGGCGGTACGCAAAGAATGGAAAGGGCTGGGTGGCGTCAGCCTGATTCTCACCCAACTGTATTTTTGGGGCTGGTACCTCACCTACTACCGGCCGTCAGAATTGGGTATCACCTTGTTTTTCTCGACCCTTTTCTTTGTGGTGTACACAGCCGTTCCTCCGGCGCGCGTGCGAATTTGGCGGAAAGTTTTGGAAGAGGACTACCTGCTGCTTTTTGGCGCTTCACTATTTTATTTCGGTTCGCTCTTTTCGATGTTGTGGCACAGTGATCGCGATCTGCTTACATTTTTGGCTCTATTGTTAGCGGCGGTCCATCTGGGTCTCGCCTGGCTGGTTGCCCGCGATGCGAAGGAAGAGACCTTCGAACTGCGCACCGCCTACTTCGGACTCGCCATCCTGTTCGCAACTGCGACCATACCCATCAAGCTATCCGGAAACTGGATCGCCATTGCCTTTGCCATAGAAGCCGCGACGCTGCTCTGGGCCGGCTTTCAGCGCGATAAAAAGTTACTGCGCGCCTACGGCTACGCTCTTTTTGCAGTGACGGTCGCTCGGAATCTGGCAGTCCCGCCACGCGGCGGCACTCTGCTACTGAACGAACGATTCCTGACCTACCTGATCGTCGTGGCGTGTCTCGCCGTTGCCGCCTACGCTGGCAAGAAGTTTGGCCAAGCGCTCTTGGACTGGGAAGCTCCGCTAATCTCGCTTCTGTGTATCGCGGCAAACGTCTATGCCTTGGCGGCAATTTCTTTGGAAGTCACCGATAATATTCGCGGGGACTATCTCCAGGGCTTATGGCTGATAGCCTTCTGGAGCGTATACGCCGCGGCCCTGTTTGCGTTTGGCGCCGAAAGGAAATCGCCGCTGCTCAGATGGCAAGGCCTGGTGTTGTTTGCTTTTGTATTTTTCGCCACATTTCTGCTGCCGTTGTTTGAAACCAATTCCCGCGCGCTAAGTCCATTTCTGAACGAACGCTTTCTCACCTACACGATTCTCGTAGGTTCGCTCGACGTAGTGTTGTGGTTCGGCCTTCAGAAACGCGAAAACCTGGGTGATGGCGAGACTAAGATTGTGGCGCTGTTTTCCGTCTTGATCCATTTGTACGCGATCTACGCCCTCTCCGTGGAAGTCTGGAATTTGTTTGCCAATGGTCCCGGCGGATTCCACCAATCGAGCTTGGCGCAGCACTTGGCACTCACGGTTCTGTGGACGACCTATGCGGGCGCGTTATTTGCGTTTGGAATTAAAAAACAGAATGCCTGGTTGCGCTGGCAAGCGCTGGTGTTGTTTGGCGTAGTAGTAGTGAAAGTTCTTTTCTACGACATTTCGTACCTGGAAAAGTTCTATAGGGTTTTATCGTTCTTGCTGCTGGGCATCGTGCTGGTGATTGTCTCGTTCCTTTACGAACGAAAGTTCTCCCGGGAGCGCTGAGAGATAAAAACCCTATTCTCAGTAATGGTTGCAGACCTTTAGAGATCACGTACTAACTATCGCCCGTTTGCGGTGATAGCGTGCCAGCCCCAGCCACGACAGGTGAAACGAACCCGTAAAATTATAGTGCGCAATCTCGTCCGGCGGCAGCGACTGTGCCGCATCTGCGGCAACTTCTTGTCCAAAAGCACGCATAGCCGCCTCATCGTCCACCTTCTCGCCCAGTACCCGCGCCGTGAAATCACTCCAGTGGTGTAGACGCTCGCGATAGTTGGCGATGTGCCGCGCCGGATCCTCCGAATATCCAAAGTGCGTCAAAAACAGCCGCTGCGGATGCAGGTTGCCGATCGCGTCCAGCGAATTATCCCAGAGCTCAATGTCTATGTCCGGTGGAGGCGTAGCCGGAAGCACAAAGGGATGACCCTGTATGCAGATGCCCGCGGTATCGCCGACGAAGGCCACCTGTTCCGACGGATCAAAATAGGTTACGTGGTG
>DASXBH010000123.1:0-2736 GCA_036491775.1 Candidatus Acidiferrum sp. | reverse complement strand
AGTCAATTCCGGCCTGCGAAGTCAAGTACTGTTTAGGTTATAGGACTCAGAAAGTCCCAGCCGCCGTTTAAATCAAAATTACGGGGATGTCAGACTGTACGTTATAGTACATCTCCGCCTGGCCCCGATGTTCTGGCACTGGACTGTGCTGGTACACTGAGGTGCTTCTTATTCATCGCTCGGGAGTTAACCTTCCATGGCTGACATGCGCGATGCTCTCGGAGTTCTCCTCGCAGGTGGTCAAGGCGAACGCCTCTGGCCTTTGACGCGCGACCGCGCCAAGCCCGCGGTTCCGTTCGGCGCCCTCTATCGCATTATCGACATCACCCTCTCCAATTGCGTGAACTCCAGCCTGCGTCGCGTCTTTGTTCTCACTCAATACAAAGCACTCAGCTTGAGCCGTCACATCCGCGCAGGCTGGTCTTCGCTCATGGGTCTTGGCGAATTTATCGAGGTGCTGCCCCCGCAGATGCGCGTCTCGCAGCAGTGGTATCAAGGCACCGCCGACGCCGTCTACCAGAACATCTATTCCATCGGCAGCGAGCGCTCCAAATTCGTTTTCATTTTGTCTGGCGACCACATCTACAAAATGAATTACGCCAAAATGTTGCAGCAGCACGCCGATTCCGGCGCCGACGTCACCGTAGCTACCATCGAAATTCCCGTCCAGGAAGCTGCCAAGCAGTTTGGCGTGATCGAAACCGATAAAGATTGGCGCATCGTCGGCTTCGAGGAAAAGCCCGCCCACCCGAAAAGCTCGCCGCACAAGGCCGGCTATTGCAATGCCTCCATGGGCGTCTACATTTTCAATACCCAGATGCTCATCCCCGCGCTGATGGCCGACTCCGAAGATAAAACTTCCGCCCACGATTTTGGCAAAAACATTATTCCGCGCATCATCAGCAAACAGCGCGTCTACGCCTACAATTTTGTCGACGAAAACAGCCGCGAAAGCTTGTACTGGCGCGATGTCGGCACCATCGATGCCTACTACGAAGCCAACATGGATCTCGTCAGCGTTTCGCCCGTCTTCAATTTGTACGATAAGCATTGGCCACTCCGAGGCTGGCAGCATCAATATCCCCCGGCAAAATTTGTCTTCGGCGATAAAGACCGTACCGGCGCCGCTGTCGATTCCATCGTCGCCGGTGGCTCCATTCTTTCCGGCGGCACTGCCAAGAACTGCGTGATTGGCTACGACGTGCGCGTCAACAGCTATTGCGAAGTTTCCGAATCCATTCTGTATAACCACGTGAATGTCGGTCGCCACTCTAAAATTCGTCGCGCCATCGTCGATCGTCACGTCAACTTGCCCGAACGCACCGAAATTGGTTACGACATTGAGGCTGATCGCCGCCGCTTCCACGTTACCGATTCGGGAATCGTCGTCGTGGTGCGCCAGGAGTCCCTGATCGAAGAGCCGGAAGAGCAATAATCTGCTGCGTCGCTGGTAAGAAAAGAATCACATTTACATTTCGCGTGCTCTCCGTCACTCGCCCCTCCTTTTCCGTCTGCTACAATCTTTGGTTGCTAATTGCTCAGGAGCTACGACCACATGTCTACCAAAATCACTCGCGTGCATGCACGCCAGATCATCGATTCGCGCGGCAATCCCACTGTCGAAGCCGACGTACTTCTCGAAGGCGGCGCTCTCGGCCGCGGCGCTGTCCCCTCTGGCGCCTCCACCGGTGAACACGAAGCCCTCGAACTTCGCGACGGTGATAAATCCAAATTTCTAGGCAAAGGCGTGCTAAAGGCCGTCGCCAACGTAAATGGCGAAATCGCCAAGTCTATTGCGGGATTCGATGCCGCCGATCAGCGCGCCCTCGATCACAAAATGATTACCGTCGACGGCACGCCCACCAAGTCGCGTCTCGGTGCCAACGCCATCCTCGCCGTATCCATGGCCGCCGCGCGCGCCGCTGCCGTTGCACTCAAGCAACCCCTCTACAAATATCTGTCACGCTATTCCACCGACACGTCCGCAAATCTTCTGCCCGTCCCGATGATGAATATTTTGAACGGCGGCGCTCACGCCGATAGTTCCGTGGACTTCCAGGAATTCATGGCCATGCCCATCGGCGCTCCTTCCTTCAGCGAAGCGCTGCGCTGGGGCGTCGAAGTGTTTCACTCACTGAAGACCGCGCTGAAAAAACATGGCTATTCCACCGCTGTCGGCGACGAAGGTGGCTTCGCGCCAAGCTGCAAGTCCAACGAGGAAGCGATTCAAATTGTGCTGGAAGCCATCACCGCAGCTGGCTATAAACCCGGCGAACAGGTCGCTATCGCTCTCGATCCCGCGGCCAGCGAGTTCTACGACAAGGCCTCAGGCAAATACGTCTTCAAGAAGTCCGACAAGTCCGCGCACACGTCCGCGGAAATGGCCGCCTATTGGACCAGTTGGGTCGAAAAATATCCCATCGTCTCCCTGGAAGACGGCATGGCCGAAGATGATTGGGCCGGCTGGAAAGCCCTTACCCAATCCGTGGGCAGCAAGAACTCCAAGAAAAAAATCCAGCTCGTCGGCGACGATCTCTTCGTCACCAATACCGAGCGCCTCTCCCGTGGCATCAACGAAGGTATCGCCAACGCCATTCTCATCAAGCTCAATCAGATTGGCAGCGTCACCGAAACCATCGATGCCATCGAACTGGCTCGCAAGGCGGGATACCACTCCGTAATTTCCCATCGCTCCGGCGAAACCGAAGACACCTTCATCGCCGACCTCGCTGTCGC
>DASXBH010000122.1:0-5650 GCA_036491775.1 Candidatus Acidiferrum sp. | reverse complement strand
GCGAAGGCATACAGTGCCATTTTTGCAAACAATCGTTGCGAGTTGTGCCAGTGGTACTTGTGCACGATCAGGAAGAAAAGCGGCGGTTCGAAGCGATGTTTGCGTCGGAAGAAGTTACTGAACCAGAAGTAGCGGGGGCAGTTCCAGCGGAGTAATTTTCATTCATAGCGTGGAGTGAAGAGGGGCGCCTCGAACCAGTGGAGGCGCCCCTTTTCGTTACGAGATGGGTGGGCAGTTAGCGACGGTCGTAGCGATTGTCAAAACGGCGGTCGCGATCGCGGTCATGGTGTTCGCGCCACTCTTCACGGGCATGTTCGCGGCGTTCGAAAGCCTCATGGCGTTCATAAGCCCGCTGATGTTCCAGGTATTCGTGATAACGCCAATCGGAATACGCTGGACGGCGATGATAGTCATCCCAATCGTTGGCCTTGGCGCCTGGAGCACCGGCGAGCACGAGAAAACCCCCGAGAACGGCAGAAGCAATGGCCGTCTTACCAAAGATGGAGCGCAACAGGTTCAAATGAAGTTTCATACGAACCTCCTTAGGGGGCGTAGCCCCGACTGGATTCGGGATGACGTCCTGAGGAATCAAACACTCGTTTGAGGGGAAGGTTGCGACGCGGTATTTGCGGTTGAAAAATGGCACGAAATGAAGGTGTTGGCGATTAACAAAAAAAAGGGCGCCTCTTGTTTGGAGACGCCCTTCGCTTTTAGGTGTGTGCGGGGGAAAAATTATCAGTGGTGATCACGGTCGCGATCGTGGTCGTGGTCATCCCAGTCACGATCGGTGTGCCAGCGGTGATCGTCTTCATCCCACCAACGATGGCTGTGCTGCCAGCAATATTCGCGGGCTTCGTGAAGTTCACTACGATATTTGGCGGCTTCGGGGCTATCCCAGCCGTGGTGTTCTACAGCCTCGTGAAGGCGGTGATCGACCCGAGCGATGCGTTTTTGGCAATCATCGTCATCGGCGCGGAGAACAGGAGTGCCAAAGGCGAAGAGGAACGTGCCAAAAGTTGCAGCAGCGAGAAAACGTTTGGACAACTTCCAACTGAAACGGTAAGTCGTAGTCATGGTTTCTCCAAGAATTGATTTGCATGCGACGCCGGGCGAGACGCGCCAAGTCAATGCCAGGGCGCATAGACTAGCTTAGGAGAGGGCAATTTTGGTGCCCGAGCAATGCTACTGAAAATGCACGGGTTAAGGCGAGTATTAGAACGCCAAAACTTCAGTAGGCCTGTAAGAAAGGGTCGACCTGCATATGGTATTTTTCGAGGCCGGTATGAATGATGTCGAAGGCTTCGTCGGGCGTGTCGGCGAACTGCAGCAGTTTGTATTCACCCTGGTTGATCATACCCCAGCGCACCATGGCTTTGAGATTGAGCACTTCACTCCAGTATTTGCGCCCGTAAATCAGAATCAAAGTATTTTTGGCCATCTTGCCGGTTTGCGAGAGGGTCATCATCTCCCACAATTCGTCCATGGTGCCGAAACCGCCGGGAAAGACAATCAGCGCCTTGGCGATTTGCGCGAACCATAATTTACGCATGAAGAAATAGTGGAAGTTGAAACTCAGCTCCGGACTGATATAAGGATTGGCAAATTGCTCGTGCGGGAGCTCAATCGAAAGGCCTATGGATTTGCCTCCGGCTTCGTAGGCGCCACGATTGGCGGCTTCCATGATGCCGGGACCACCACCGGAGGAAATCACAAAGCGGCGCGGCCTGGGGCCGAGCGATAGCGCCCATGTAGTGATTTTGTGGGAAAGCTGGCGCGCCTCTTCGTAATAGCGCGACATTTCAAGCGCGCTTTTGGCTTCGCGTAGAGCTTCGCGATGATGCTTCAGCCGCCGTGCGCTCCAGTTGGCGGTGTTCGCGGCTTTCAGTTTGGCCAGACGGGCGGCGGAGTTTTCGTGAGAGGCGATACGCGCCGAGCCGAACATGACAATGGTGTCGCCAATTCCTTCCTTTTTCAGCTGGGCGAGGGGGTGAAGGTACTCCGCCAAAATGCGGATAGGCCGGGCCGGAGTGCTGGACATGAATTTCAGGTCTTCGTGGGGAGCTTTCGGGGCGTGCTGCGGCTTGGGCCTTTTGGCTTCGAGCATGAGCTTCTCCAATTAGAGCGAGCTACGATTGTAGGCAGCGGATGAGGGCGGCGGCAACGTCTTTGGGGCGGATTGCGTCGAAAGGAACACACAGAGTGCTAGAACTGAGCAGATCGCGGCCCGGACACTTGGAGGACGGATGCGCGGCGATTCGTTACGGCATCCAAACTAACAACATGCGCCATGGTGTAGCCATCGCGGTTCTGTGCGTCATTGCCGGCTCGCTGCCAGGAGCGGGGACGCACGCACAGGCACCAGAAGGGCCGATCACGCCGCAGCCGGGCACGGTGATTCAGCAGGCGCCAACGATTAAAGTACAAAGCCTGCTGGTGAACGCGCCGGTGACGGTGCGCGACGCGAAGGGCGAAATGGTGAACAGGCTGGAAGCGCGAAACTTCCATGTTACGGATAATGGCGTGCCACAAACCATTTCGCATTTCGATCTGGGCGGCGACGCAGTGTCCGTGGTGGTTGTGGTGGAAACAAGTTCGCGAGTGGAGCCGTTGCTGCCAGAAGTACGCAAAAGCGGAATTTTGCTGACGCAAACGGTGATGGGGCCGAACGGAGACGGCGCGGTGATTGGGTTTAACGATTCGGTCGACAAGCTGCAGGATTTCACATCGAGCGCGGACACAATTGAAAAGACATTCTCTCGTTTGCGCGAGGGAACGTCGGGATCGAAATTGTATGACGCGATGGCGCTGGGAGTAGAAATGCTAAGCGGACGGCCGGAAGGCACGACGGGGGAACCGGGGCGACGGCGGGTGCTGCTGGTGATCGCGGAATCTGGCGATAAAGGAAGCGAAGCGAAGCTCGGAGCTATCTTGCGGCAGGCACAGCTGCAAAACGTGACGATTTATAGTGTGGGGCTTTCCTCGACGCGGGCAGAACTGCAAAAGAAGGCAGAGTACAAGCGGCCACCAAACCCTGCGCCGGATGGCACGTTTGGATTGCCGCCGGTTCCTGGTTCGGTGCAAACGCCGTCCACGGAAAACGCGCGGTATGGAACGATTGACTTGATGGCGTTGGCAGTGTGGGCGGTGTCCCACATCAAAGACCAGATTGCGGGGAACAGTTTACAGGTAGCGGCTGCGGCGACCGGCGGGGCGCACATGGCGACGTGGAAAGATCGCTCGGTGGAAAGCGCGATCGACGAGATTGGCGCGGAACTTCATTCGCAGTATGTGCTGACGTACACGCCGACCGGGACGGATGCAGGCGGCTATCATGAGATCAAGGTGGACGTCGATCAGCCGGGATTGAGAGTGCGATCGCGGCCCGGATATTACCTGGCTGGACCAGAAAGTTGATCGCGCGCGCATCCGCCGGAGCTTTGCTGTGATTGTGCGCGCGGCTGTTTGGTAGAGTGTGGCATGGCCGACCCGGCAAAAACTTTCCTGATACGGCTTGCCGGTCCAGATGACATTCCGACATTGCGGGCGTTGATCGACAAATCTGTGCGGGAGTTGCAACGCGGGGATTATTCTGCGGAGCAACTGGATGCAGCGCTGGGCACCGCTTACGGTGTAGACACGCAGTTGATCGCGGATTGTACTTACTACGTGGTGGAGGCGGCAGGGCCGTCTGGGGAGAGCGTAATCGCAGCGTGTGGCGGCTGGAGCATGCGCAAGACGCTGTATGGCAGCGACCACGGGCCGTATCGCGACAGCGGATTGTTGGAGCCGGCGCGGGACGCTGCGAAGATCCGGGCCTTCTTTGTGCATCCGGATTGGGTGAGGCGCGGAATCGCCAGCCTGATTCTGAAAACGTGTGAAGAGGCGGCGTATGCGCGGGGCTTCCGTCGATTTGAAATGGGCGCGACGCTTACGGGCATTCCGATGTATGCGGCGCGGGGATACGTAACGGGCGAACGGATCGAAGTGCCGCTGCCCAACGGGCTTTCTCTCACCGTGGTCAGAATGTCAAAGACACTCGAATAATTTTGCAGAATTGGGATGCGCGCAGGGCGCCGGCCTTTCGACGATTGGCGCCGCACCGCGGAAGCGATTACGCGATCTGTTGGTAGAAGGCAGATTCGCGCGCTGCGAGCAGAGCGTCTTTGCGGGCGTTCCAGCGCAAGAAATGAGGAGTTTTGGTGTGCGCGGTATGGTGCTCGCGAGTTTCCCAGACTTCGTGAAACAGAAATGTGGCGGGATTGTCGGCGCCGCGATGAAGGTCGTACTGCAGGCAGCCTTCTTCCTTGCGGGTGGGAGTGACCAACGCTCGCAACTCGGCTTCGAGCAGAAGCGCCTGGCCATCTTTGGCGCGAAGAAAAACGACGTAGGTCAGCGCGCCTTTCGGAAGTCTGGTGATCTTTGCACCATTGGACTTGCGGGTGCGCGACCGCGTTTTGGCAGCCCGTTTCACTTTTCGTCTGGCCATAATGGCGGCGATTGTACTCCAAACCGGATGAATGGCAAGAATATCCGGGATTTATTGGTCGCCATCTTTGCGACCGACGTTCAAACTGTCGAAATTCATGAGGGTATTTAGCACCAGAGAATAGGTGTTTTCGGTCTCGCCGCGATAAATCGGGTTGATGGAAAACAGGACTACGTGTCCCGTGCCTGAGGGCACGTCCACGACGGCGGGATGCTGGGCGATTTCGTTGCCGTTTTCGACCAAGCCGGAAATCAGCAGGTCTTTGGAATCAGCATAGCGCAGAATCACGCGGGGTCGCTGCGCGGCTGGAATGACGCGAGGATTATTGTTGCGCTGCTCGTCCGTGGGCTGGGGCGTCTCCCAGAGTTCGCGTTCGGGCTCGTCAGGGACTTCGGTAGCGGGCCGCCCGACGACGTAGTCCGGGTCGTCTTTAGTGCCGCGGCCAGTGGGGCGAGAATTCATTTCTGGGCCAAGACGGCGGCGACGAGAGCCAAGGATGCTCGTCACGGAATAGATTGCTCCGTTGTCGCAATATGCGGAAACCTTGTCGTCGTAGCCGTAGGCGATAGGACTTACGGCATCGACAAGGCGCGTGCCAACGATGGCGCCGACAATTTTCATTTTTTCGGAGCTGCTGGCACTGACGCCATTGGTCAGCCCGATAGAAATCGCAAATTGCGAGGTGTCGGTTGCGGTGAGCAGCACGCCGCCTTTTTGCACGAAGGATTGCAGCTTGGCTACACCTTCCCAGCCAAGGCCGGGGCGCATGTCGGGGGTCGAATCATTCTTGCCAACAAGATTGGGAGTTTCGGGCGTGTTCAGCCAGGGTAGAGGATTGCCCCACGAAGTTGGCAGGCCCTGCACGACGGTATTCGCGTTGTAGCCCCAGCCGATGGGAGGAAAGAGAATCACATCGTATTTGGCGTTGAGGTCGGGGATTTTGGCGAGGGCCTGAGTGCTCATGTAATCGTAAGGAATTTGCAGTTTGTCGAGAGCAAGGCGCCACCAGCCTTCCGCCTGGGTGCTGATCCAGGTGTGAACGTAGGCGATGCGAGGGGCGCGCACGGGATGAGTTTTCACGCTGGGAGCTGCAGTGAGGGCAATGGCACGCAAGCCCAGGGCTTTCGTAGCGGCGTCGAGGTCGGCGCGATTTGCGCCTTTGAT
>DASXBH010000121.1:0-5479 GCA_036491775.1 Candidatus Acidiferrum sp. | reverse complement strand
GTGCGTGCCCCAGACGGTTCAGGCAATGCGGATGGATGCAATCGATAAGCCAATCCAACCAAGTGTGAATTAGAGGGTGCTAATGAGTGCGTGTCATTATCGTCCTCGGTGCGCGCCTTCCTTTCTGACCACCGCATCGGGCTATTCCGACGGTAAGGCGGTTGCTAACACAAGAATCTGCGCTCGGTACGCCAACCATCAGATCAATCTGCATCAAAGCGCGATGTTCCCCGCGGACTGCTACCCGTTTCTCTGAGAGGCGGGTGGAGAAGTATGCGGAGCCCGTGCGGTTTTGAACTAACGACAACCAGTTTCAAACTTGCGTGGCGTTTTCAATCTGGGGCAGTCGCGTTCCGTGCGCACCAACCCATATTCCTGTTTTGACTGGGCACCCCACACGCCGTACACTTTTGCTATGGGCACAAGATTCGGGGCGCCGCGCGTTCGATTTGATTGGCGCGGCTTCATCACGCCAGCCGTGAAGATTCTAGTGCTGACCTGCGCGGGCGTTTTCCTGGTTCAAACTCTCATTGCCATTTTTTTTGGGAAGGTCGTCGAATATCAACAGGTGATCATGCGGTTCGGCTTGGTTCCGTTGGGACCGATTCCCGGCCTGAGGATTTGGCAACCGTTTACATATCTGTTTCTGCATGGTGGGCTGTTTCATCTGCTGATCAACATGTTGATGCTGTGGATGTTTGGACGCGAACTGGAGCTAGTCTGGGGGAAAAAACGTTTCCTGGATTACTTTTTCTTGTGCGGCGTAGGCGCCGGAATTCTCACAATTCTGGTGAAAGTTACGCCGATGTTTTGGGGACATCAGCCTGCCGACGTGCCAACAATCGGGGCTTCAGGTGCGATCTTCGGAATATTAATTGCGAACGCGATTCTTTTCCCAGAACGGCAAATCTGGTTATTCCCACTTCCGGTAATGATTCCGATGCGTCCATTCGTTGCGGTAATGGCCGCTATCGAATTTTTTAGCACCCTCGGAGCCACGGGAGACAACGTCAGCCATCTTTGCCATCTTGGCGGGATGCTGATCGGCTGGATTTATTTGCGGCGCGGCTCATTTTTGTTTCGTGTTCGAAACGAAGTGGCCGATTGGAAATATCAAAGGAACCGCAAGAAATTTGAAGTGTTTATGAAGAAACAGAAAGACGAACCGCCCTCGCGCCCGGACACCTGGGTCAACTAATTCTCAGCTTGCCTCGCCAAAACAGCAGCTCAGGTCAGGCCGCCGATTACGTGGAATTTCATGAAGTTGGTTGTGCCACGAATGCCCATTGGCGTACCGGCTACTATGCCGATGACATCACCTTTTCGCACGAGTTTTTCTTCCAGAAGCCGCTTCTCCGCAATCGCAGCTAATCCATCGATCTTTTTGATATCCACAATCGAGCGAGAGGTGACGCCCCAGAGCAACGCCATGCGCCGGCGGGTTGCCACTTCCGGAGAAAACGCCACGATGGGCACCAACGGGCGGTAACGCGAAACCAGTCGCGCCGTAAATCCACTGTGGGTAAACACCGCAATCAGTTTCATGTGTAACTCACGAGAAGCGTGGCAGACCAGTTCTGCAACGGTTTCCGGAACCTTTAGACGTTCTTGCGTCGCGGGACGTGGAAACTCGTGAATGCTGGCCTCGGCCTCTTCAATGATTCGGCCCATCATCGTGACGGCTTCAACCGGATACATACCGGACGCAGTTTCAGCGGAAAGCATCACTGCGTCGGAGCCATCAAATATTGCATTCGCCACATCGGAGGCTTCGGCACGCGTTGGGCGAGGATTCTGGGTCATCGATTCCAGCATCTGGGTTGCGGTAATCACGGGCCGGCGGAATTCGCGCGCGCGGGCAATAATGTTTTTCTGTACCACCGGTACGCGCTCGGGATTCATTTCTACGCCAAGGTCGCCGCGCGCAACCATCACGCCGTCGGAAGCCTGCAGAATCGAAACGAGATTTTCGATCGCTTCCGGTTTTTCCAACTTGGCGATCACCGGAGTGTCTTTCTTCGCGCGGCGAATCAGCGATTTGGCCAACATGACATCTTCGGCGCGTCGCACGAAACTCACCGCAATGTAGTCGGCGCCCTGCTTCAACGCGAACCGCAGATCGGCGCGATCTTTCGGCGTCAATGCGGGTACGCGCAGCTTCACTCCAGGAAGATTGATACCCTTATGCTCGCCAAGGATGCCGCCATTCACAACGTGGCAAATTACTTCGCGTCCGTGCGTCTTCTCGACTCGCAGTTCAATCAGCCCATCGGAAAGAAGTATACGGTCGCCAGATTTTACTTCGCGAGGCAAGGGCCGAAACGTGGTGTTGACGCGCGTGGAATCGCCCAGAATCTGCGCGGTAGTAATCGTGAATTTTTGACCAGTGCGCAGAGTGATTGTGCCGCCGCCTGCCAACGGGCCGGTACGAATCTTGGGTCCTTGCAAATCCGCCAGAATTCCCAGGGGCTTTTCGAGTTCAAGTGCTGCCTGGCGAAGCATGGCAAAGCTCTGTGCGTGTTCCTCATGCGTGCCGTGAGAGAAATTCAGCCGAGCCACGTCCATGCCCGCCTGCATCAGTTTGCGGATCATGCGCGGGGTGCGGGTGGCAGGCCCGATGGTGCAGACAATCTTCGAATGGCGCGAATTCATAGCTACGACTCTTTCTCATCGGATAGCGAGCACAGACGGTGCCTCAGCGCGTGACAGAAAATTCCGCGACGAGGCGCGTGAATACATCAACACCCTTGGCGAACGAGGCGAGCGGCAACCGTTCCTCGTCTCCGTGAACTCTACGCTGATCCTCTTCGGTCATTGGAATGGGGCGCAAGCCATAGGCCTGAACACCGTGCAATCGTAATTGCGCGGAGTCTGTGGCGCCGGTGGACATGAAGGGTAGCACCGGTGCTCCGCCAAACTCGCGTGCACAGATCTTGGTGATTGTGGAGAAGAAATCGTTTTCGAGCGAAGAATTGGGCGCAGCAAGGCCAGCGTCGGGCTGCACTTCGAACCGAATTTGCGGATCGTTTACTTGCTTTTGCAGCTCTGCCAACAATCCGGTGATGGTATCGCCCGGCAGCAAGCGAATATTCAGCGTGGCACGCGCTTCGGACGGGATCACGTTGGCGCGCACGCCAGCTTGCAGCATAGTTGGCGCAATCGAATCGCGCATCATCGAATTCCACAGAGGGTTCATATCGGACAGCACGCGCTGCGCATGTTCACCGCGGTCCGGAGTGTCGATCACGCGCATCCACTTTGCCGTTTCGTCGTCCTCAATTGCAGAAAGACCTTCGAAATAACGGTGGACTATGGATGTCAGGTGAACCGGCGCGGTGTAATTGCCGATTTTTTCGATCGCCGCAGCAAGATGTACTATCGCATTGTCTTTTGACGGCTGTGAGGCGTGGCCCGCTACGCCCTTGGCGATGACCGTGACATTCACCGGCACTTTTTCGTCGGCTTGCACGGCGACATACTGAACCTTGCCGTTTTTCAGCACCACGTTGCCGCCCTCGTTGAGCGCGAACCCAGCGGCAAATTTATCCCAGTACTTGGCAATTAGGATTTTGATACTGGCCTCGCCAAATTGCTCTTCGTCGGTAGTGGCCAGAAATATCACATCGCGATTGATGTGAACGTTCCCGCGCTTCAGCGCCACAAGAGCAGCAAGATTGATGGCCAACATGCTTTTGTCGTCCACCGACCCGCGGCCATACAGGTAGCCATCGCGGATCACGCCACCAAACGGATCCATCGACCATTTGCTGCGATCTACCCCCACCACATCCATATGCGCTACGAGCAGTAAAGCTCGCGCAGGCTCGGGGACCGCGGAACTGCGTAAACGCGCGACCAGAGCGCTTCTGCCAGGGCCTACGTCTAGGAGCTCAAAATTGATTCCCTCTTTGGCCAGGATCCCGGCGATGTATTTGGCGGCGGCTTGTTCGTTTCCTGGTGGATTGGTGGTATTGATCTTGACGAGATCCACCAGCCATTGCTGCGCCTCAGCGGCGAGCGCGGAAGTGTTGCCTACCAGCGAGGAACTCTGCGGAATTCCCATCGCCGGCGGATTTTGCGCAATTTGAGCCCGCAACGAGCGAGGATTGCTGGCGGCAATGGCCGATACCAAGAAAATTAAGAAGCTGATGCGCTTCCAATCCACGAAAACACCCCCGACGAGTGAATGTATTTTGCAACATTTAGATTTCCATACTAACATGCGAATTTGCAGGCTCTGGTGGGGGATCTCGGGCCGTTTGTCTAACCTGCACTTTTGGCCCGGTTCAGAGCGACGACGCGGCAGCAAAAAGACGCATCCAACAATCAGAGGGTCACCGGGGGTTCTGCATGACGATTGCAACGAATTTAGGTTTACGCAGATTCTTTGTGGGGCTGGCCATGACTCTGGTCAGCAGCTTTACCATCGCGGCGCAGGCTCCGGCGGGTCCGCAGGGAGGCACACCACCGCAAACGCAACAGCCCAATCCTACTCCTGCGCAACGGCCCGCCGCACCAACGCAAGACAAACCTCAAGAAGGTGGCGTGACCATTGCGGTCGAAGTGCCGGTGGTAACGATTGATGTGGTGGCAACAACGCAACACGGTGACTTGATCCCCGGCCTGAAAAAAGAAAATTTCAAGGTATTGGAAGACGGTGTGCCTCAGACCATCACGAACTTTGGCAACAGCGACGCGCCCATCACCATGGTCGTACTCATGGAATTCAGCGCCAGGTTCTATGGTTGGTTTGGCTACCAGGCAAAATATTGGTCCGATGCGCTGTTCCCAAATTTGAACCAGAAGGACTGGGTGGCGCTGGTCACTTTTGATATGAAGCCGAAGACGGAAGTCGACTTCACGCAGAATAAAGACGAAGTTCGGCAGGCCATCTACCACCTGTACTTTCCCGGATTCAGCGAATCGAATATTTTTGACGCGCTGCTCGATACTGTGGATCGCTTGAAAGATGTGAAGGGCAAGAAGTCGATCTTGGTGCTGGCTTCGGGCGTCGATACTTTTTCGAAACACACTCTTGATCAGACCATGAAACAGCTGCGCGGCACTGACGTGACTATTTTTGCCGTGGGACTGGACAAGCCGCTGAGCAATTACCTCGACATGCATAGCGGGTTGCGCAGTGGCGGCGGAATGCACATGGATTTTCTGCAGGCAGAAAATCAACTGAAGACCTTCACTGCGATGAGTGGCGGCTTCGCGTGGTTCCCGCAATTTGATGGGGAAATTCCCGGCATCATGCACGAAGTGGCTGACTTTTTGCGTCACCAGTACAGCATTACGTACACGCCTTCGAATCACGCGCCCGATGGGAAATTCCGGAAAGTTAAAGTGGAACTGGTTGCGCCCGATGGCGGGCCTCTTGTGGTGACCGACCAGAAGGGTAAGAAGCAAAAGGTTGTGGTATATGCCCGCGAAGGCTACACCGCGCCAAAAGGCGGCGTGGGCGACTGATCTGTCG